>JBBCIV010000186.1:0-22303 GCA_037189665.1 Phycisphaerae bacterium
GGTTCCGTACTCAAACCAGCGGCCGCGAGATGGAAAGTCCCGCGGTCGTTTTGATGTCAGATCGTTTTCGCCTGCTGTATTCCGGGGAGGCGATTGAAATTCCGAGATTCGGTGTCCCCGACACGATATTGCGGAGGATCACTCCATGCGAAGTCTGATGATTGCTCGGCGGCGGGCGTTTACGCTGGTCGAGTTGCTGGTGGTGATCGGGATCATCGCCGTGCTGATCGCGCTCCTCCTGCCGGCGCTGCAAGGCGCCCGCGAGCAGGCGAGGACGGTGCGGTGCCTGGCGAACGTGAGAACGCTCGCCACGGGGGTACTCCTGTATGTGAATGATAACAGTGGGTTTTTTCCGGATTGCGAACCGTTCGGATTTTATGACCCCAATACCTCAACAAACACCATTACCGGATGGGTTGGAGGTACCAGTGCATTGACCTCCATCACAGGAGGTAAGCTGTATAAATACGTCAATAACACCAGTGTTTATCGTTGCCCGAGCGATCCGTACCCGTTGCGGCTGCGCACGGTGTCCATGAATGGGCTTCTCGGCTCGAGGAACAAGGCTTATTTGCCAGAGTTCAAGATATGGAGACTCGCCGAAGCGCGTAACGCCGAAAAGTGCATTTTGTTCGGGGAGGAGAACGATCCCCGCGCTCACGGCACCACGCCGTCACAGGCCATGAACCGGGGCGGGTATATGCAGTTTCCGATCGATATCCCCTTTTCGCATACCCGTGATTATTTTGACGATCCGGTTCCATCGTGGCATCGGAAGGGGACGGTCTTCGCGTTTGTCGATGGTCATGCCGAACATTGGAAATGGCAGGACGAGCGGACGATCAAACTGCTGCAGATCTGGCCGACCTGGCCAAGCCCGCAGGTTGGCTTTGGTGGCTATAACAACCCCGATGTGAAGCGCGTCCGCGAGGCGATCGTGACCTGGCCGAAGAAAGGCTAGGCGGGATCCCTTTCCTGCTCAAGCCAGTGGAGGCGGGATGAAAAGTCCGGCGGTCGTTTTGATGTCCACATTTCGAGTTGCGGAGGATCACTCCATGCGAAATCTGATGGTTGCCCGGCGACGTGCATTTACATTGGTTGAATTGCTTGTCGTGATAGGGATCATCGCCATATTGATCGCCCTTCTACTACCCGCGATGGGGACGGCTCGTGAGCAGGCCAAGACCATCACCTGCATGTCGAACATGCGGACGTTAGGGACGGCGTTGATCCTGTACACGAATGATAACAAGGGATATTTCCCGAGATGCGAACCGACAGGCGGGAATACTACAGATGCTAATCTCCATACAGTAAAGATTTGGGGTTGGGTGGGATTCTATAATACGCCGGGCGCCATCAAATACGGCACGCTGTATAAATACGTCAACAACCCCGCCATTTATCGTTGCCCGAGCGATACGGAACTCCGGCGGTTACGAACGGTTTCCATGAATGGGTATCTCGGTTCCGAATCGACTTGGTGGTCGACGCAACCCTATGCCGTGAAAAAAATCATCGATGTGAAGAGGAGCACGGAATGTATCGCGTTCGGGGAGGAGGACGATCCTCGCGCCGGCCGTGCTACAACGGTGCCGAACGCGTATAACTGGGGCGGGTATATGCAGCATCATCTTGAGTTGACCACGGCGTTCTACGACAAGTTCGACGATCCGGTGGTGACTTGGCATCGCAAAGGAGCGGTTTTCGCATTCGTAGACGGCCACGCCGAACATTGGAAATGGTCGGATACGCGAACGCTCCGATTGAAGCAGATCAACCCGACTTGGCCGAGCCCGGACACGCCGTTCGGCGGACCGAACAACCCCGATGTGGATCGCATTCGCAAGGCGATCGTGACTTGGCCGAAACAACGATAGGCCATGCGGTGGAGGTAGAGGATGTGGTGTATTTGGAAATTCGGTGCTTGGGCTACAGCGTTGGCGGCGACTTCGACGATGTCGCTCGGGCAGGTGACGGGCATCTCGCTAACGCAGCGAAGCGTCGCCTCGCTTGCTACTTCGACCAACGATCAGAATGGGCAACCCTTCACGATTGCCGGTCTCAGTGGCCTGACTTATGCGGGGGGGAATACGTTCTGGGCAGTGATGGACAACAGCAACAAGCTGGTTCGCCTCAACGTCACGTTCGGCGCCAACGGTTCGATCGCGTCAGCGAATATCGCAGGCGGTCTTTCCTTGCAGCACTCCCGTGATTATGAGGGGATCGCGCTCACGCAGGACGGCGCGAGCGTGTATGTCAGTACGGAGAATCCGCTGGAGGTGCGCCAGTATCGGCTCAGCGATGGCGTCTACCTGCAATCTCTCCCCGTCCCTGCGGTATACCAGAACCATCGAGCCTGGTTTGGTCTGGAGTCGCTTTCCCGTGCCGGATCGACGCTATGGACCGCAAACGAAGAAGCATTGTCGGTCGACGGCGATTTCTCGAGGACCACCAGCGGCACCGTCGTTCGCCTGCAGCGTTTCGACTTGAATGGCACGGGGGGCGCGGCAGCAGGGGCGCAGTATGCTTACAACGTCGAAAAGATCCATGCCAACGTAACCGATTCGAACCAATACGGGGGCTACAACTACAGCCGCAGCGGCCTGAGCGATCTGGTCGCGCTGCCTGACGGGCGGCTGCTCGCGCTGGAGCGGTCGTTTGCATATAATGGTTTGTTCAGCAGCTATCAATCACGCATTTATCTGATCGATATTGTCGGTGCGACGGACGTTTCCGGGCTAACCGGGCTCGTCGGTGAAGCGTATACCCCAGTGTCTAAATCGCTGCTCTGGTCCGCCAACAGTGGCATTGGCAATCTTGAGGGGCTTGCCCTCGGGCCGCAGTTGTCGAATGGCAACTGGGTCGTTCTGGGTATCGTTGATAGCGGCAGCAGCAGCGATTTTCTCAGTGCAAACCGTTTGGTCTCCTTTGAGCTCGTGGGGACGATCATTCCCGAGCCGGGGATGCTTTCCCTCTTGGCCGTCACCGGTTTTCTTGTTCTCAGGCGTCGGCCCGCGAGTGTATGCCGGCGGATGGCTAGATAGCCGGCACTGTCTTCCCCTGCTTGGCGATGGGGCGGGCGCGTCGGCGCCGTATGAGCACGACGATATTCGGGATGTCGCCATTCACGATCTTCGGTATATGCGGAGAGTGATCGTTTTCCCTGTGGATACAAAATTTACTCTACACAACCGCTGGAGCTGATTTGGAAAACCAAATCCTAAGTACTGTTCGGCGGCATCGATGTGTCAAACGGAGAAAGGGAATCTCATGCAATTCATCGCGGTCAAAAATTGTATTGCAAAATAATAAAATGACACAATAAAAATTAAACGCTGATGTGAGTGGCGCGTACAAAAAGTGTCAGTTCTCAATCCTGCAATTCATTGCTACTTTTCGTCTGGAAGGCGTCGTGGAATGGGTTGCGGCGCGGATTCTATTGTGATGGCAAAAATGCTGATTGCAACGTCGTTGAATATCGGAGTGTCGCGCGGTCCGTTGCCGGCAGTAATCGCGCGCGTGGCGCGGGCGGGATTTGACGGCGTGGATTTCCACTTCTGCGATCTGCTCGACGCATGCGACTGGACGGACGAGTGTGCGCTGGCGGCGTATGTCGAGCCGCTTCGGGCAGCGGCGGAGAACAATCGGTTGAAGTGGGTGCAGGGGCACGGACCGATGTTCAACATGTTCGGCGAGTCGCCGTTCGACAAGCGGGCGCGCGAGCTGTGCGTGCCGTCGATTCGTGCCGCCGGTCGGCTGGGCGTGCCGTGGATGGTGTTTCATCCGGACGTGTTCCCCGGAGCGTTCGACTTGGCGCACCGGAAGAGGATCGTCGACGCGAACATGGCGTTCTTCCAGTCTCTGTTGCCCGAGTGCGAGCGAAACGGAGTGGGGAATTGCGATCGAGAACATCTTCGACTCGCACGCCCGTAACCATCGCCGTTGCCCGCGATTCTTCGGTGCTGCGCCGGAAGAGCTTTGCGAACTGGTAGATAAGATGAACCATCCACTCGTCGGCATCTGCTGGGATACCGGCCACGCCCAGGTGAGCGGCCACGACCAGCGGGCGGCGATCGAGTCGCTGGGCAGTCGATTGAAGGCCCTTCACATTCAGGAAAACGACGGCGGGTCTGACGACCACCTGCTACCTTTCGCCACGGTGCGAAACGGTGTGAAATGGCATGACGTGGCGCAAGCGCTAGGCGCGATCGGTTACGGCGGCGCTTTCGTCTTTGAGACCCGCAACGCCTTCGACGCGGTGCCGGATGAACTATTTGACGACCATTTGCAACTGGCGGTAAAGATCGCCCGCTACATCACCGGGCATACTGCGGGACAATGAATCAGCCTGGGCAAATCCGGCATTGATTCCCCGCCATTGCGATGCTGATTCAAGTATGGGGCCGATTTCATTTCCGCGCGTCATGGCTAGAAACGCGGGAATCAGGCGGAAGCCATATAATATTGCAAAAAAAGAAAATAAAATAATGTATTAAACGCGGATGCGGGTAGTGAATAAAAGCAGGTAAGTTATCCCTCTGCAATCCATTACTATTTCCCGTTTGATCGAGTTCGGTTTTTGATGGCAAGCCATGTTGGTGCTGCTCGCATTGGCGGCTGGAACGTATTCGTGTCAATGCAACAGGGCGGCGGAGTTATCTTTAATCAGAGGACGTAGCATATGTTCGAAATTGCTCTGCTGGGGGTATTGGTGCTGGCTGTGGTTTCGTATAGAGGAAGAGTGTACCGCAGGGCATTGTTCTGGCGGGCGGCAATTGCTGTCGTGCTCTTTGGTTCGCTTGAAGGCGTGGCGCTGGCTCAGGGCGTTTCACGCGTTGCAGTGATGACAGCAAAGGACGCATCGGATGAGTTCTCCGAGGCGATCAAGGGAGTGGGCTGGAACGCGGAGGCCTACGGGGATTCTGCTCAGGAGTGGGATCGTCTGGCGAAGAAACTCGGCGATTACGACGTTGTCCTGGCGTATCCCGGCATGTCCAACGTGTCTGCGGGTACTGGAAAGGCGTTGATCAGCTTCATGGAGGCCGGCGGGGCGGTGGTGACGACCGGCGTGAATGCGGACTCGTCCGTTGCCTGGTTGAAGGCGCTAGATGCGAAGTACGAAGTGCAGGTCAAGTCGCCGGAGAACAAGGCGAAGAGCCCGCCGGTGTCGGAGCTTCCGCCGGACAGCCGATCGACGTTGCTTTCGTTTCCGGACTGGGTGGTCTATCCGGCGGACCCGGTCGGCCGGCATTTCGCGTTCACCGGAAAGAATGTTTCGGAGTGGGAGCCGGCTGCCAGGATATATAACCAGCCGTGCGTGATCCTGAAGCGATTTGGCAAAGGCTCGCTGGTACTGTCGACGCCGCGGTATCGCGATGCGGCGTTCCTGGGCAATATCTCGAAGATGGTCGAGCTTCAGCGTGATGGCATCGCGTTCCGCCAGATTTCGCACAACTACGAAGACACGAAAAATCTTGTGCCCGGTCGTGGAGAAACCAGCCTTCGGTTCCTCAACACTTCGAGCGGCCCGCTGTCGATGAAAGCGGTGATGGAAGTGACCGCCAAAAACATGACTCGTGCGCCTTGGGGTTTGCGCGCTGAGAAGGTCGGCAACAGGGAGTTTACGATCAGCATCACGAGCATGTTGGACATCGAGGGGCCTTTCGACGCCAGGATCACGCTGATCAATCAGGAGACCGGCAAGCGGACCCCACTGTTGACATTTTCGGAGACGTTTCCGGAGTTTCTGGAAGTCGTGCCTCCGAGCTATCGCGGAATGATTTCGGCGGCGCGACGCGATCCGAGCGTTCACTTTGCGGTCGCGCTCAACCCGGTCGCCGAGAACGTCGCCGGGACAAAGATCGAGGTGTCGGTGTCCGACCCTGCCGGCAAGGTGCTGGCGACACAGGAAGTTGTTGCGACCGGTCCCGGCAACATCCCGGTATCCCTCCCGCTGGCGGCGGATGCGCCCGCGGGCACGTATACGCTGACGGCGAAGGCCATGCGTAAAGGCATGTTCCCGATTTCGGCCAGCGCGCCGTTCAAGATCGTGCCGGTCCGTCCGGGGCAGGTCTTCATCGACCAGGACAGCGTCATTCTGGACGAAGGCAAGCCGTTCTTCCCGATCGGGCTGTACCATGCCCACCTGTTTCAGTTCGACGAATGGAAGGACCTGGGCATCAATTTCCTCCAACTGTGGAGTTGGGATTGGCATGACCAGTACAAGGTGATTCCGCAAGCACGGGCCGCCGGTATTCGGGTCGTCTATGAAGACCGGTTCTGGGGCAACATCTTGAAGGAGCACAGAAAACCATGGCTCAAGCAGTTCTCGTTCGAGACTGATGCCGAGTTCCGCGCGAAGATCGAGAAGATTCGTGATGACCCGTCTCAGTTTGTCTCGATGTGGTACCTGTCCGACGAAGCGGTTTCCTCGATGACGCCGCATGTCATGCGTGCCCGCGATTTCCTGTACGGGCTGGATGAGGATCATCCGACGTTCAACCTCAGCACCGGAAACACTGAAATCGGCAAGGCGGGGGATGTCCTGGCCATCGACAGGTACCCGGTTTATTTCGGCAGCCGCATTCCGTTGACGAACGTCGGGGAGTTCATGGAGGCGGCTCGGCGGGGCGTTGATTATCGTAAGCCTGTGATCGCGGTCATCCAGTCGTTCGGCGAGAAGACGGCCCACACCGAGACGCCGCAGGAAGTCCGAACGATGTCGTATGTCGCCTTGACCCGTGGCATCCAGGGCATCATGTGGTACTGCTGGAAGGAAACCGGCGACTGGAAGGGTCAGAACTCCCACGGCGCGCAAGGCGCGGGCTGGCATCCTGAAACCGCCGCAATGCTGAAGGTGCTGATCGCCGAGATCAAGGTCTTCGCGCCGGCGTTGCTTGAGCCGAACAGCCGGACGATGAAGTCGGCCGACGGTTGTGTTCAAGCGATCCTTGCCGGCAGTGAGAAGACGGGGCGGTTCCTGGTCTACGTCAACAGCGAATATGACCCGGCCGACGTGACGCTGGCGGTGCCCGAACTCCAGGGCGCAACACTCGAACCGTTGTTTGATGGGCCGGCGGGGGCTGTGGTTGACGGCAAGCTCGCGCTCAAACTGCCGCCGCTGGCGACAGGCGTGTATCGCGTGAAGTAGATTGTCGTCCGCGGCTGTTCGTGCCACCAGGGCATGACGCGGCTGAAAGACGCTCTCATCCAGGGTTTGCAGGCTCGCAGATTCAGTATCCTGGTCTGCGGGCCTGCGGCTCGTTTGGTGTCGCCGTTCGAATGGAGGGGCCGCACAAGCTGATGCCAGCCTTGTCGCGGCCAGTACAGCATGGTTCCCAGCAACTCTGAGTCTGTCGCCTTGTCCGGGCGATCGCAGTCTGATTTGAACCATCAAGGTGCGAATCGTCCATCCCGCAGGCCCATCACATGGCGTAGTCTTGCATTGGGACTGCTCGGCGTGGCGTTTGTGAATGCGGTTACGCCGTTCAATAACTATGCGCTAAGAAACACGGACATGGTCGGCAGTTTCCTGCCGACGGGAGTGTTGTTGTTTCTCCTGCTGTTTATCGTGCTGGTTAATTCCGCGCTGAGCCGCTGGTTTCCGCGCCGGGCGTTCAGCGGCGGAGAGATGGCGGTGGCGCTGGGCATGATGCTGATCGGCTGCGCGTTGCCTTCAGTGGGCTTGATGCGGCAAATGCCGGGACACCTGACGGGCATTTATCACTTTGCAAGTCAGCGATCCGACTATGCCCAGGTGTTGCGCGAGGCGGAACTCCCATCGTGGCTTTTTCCGACCGTGGAGGCCGACGATATCGCGGCCAGAGGCAACGACCCGGCGATCCGCGATTATGTTGGGCGGGCGATCACGAACGAAGACACGTTTGTTGCGCACTTTATGGCCGTTCCGTGGCGAGCCTGGCTGGCACCGTGCATCGCATGGGGCATTTTTCTGATCGGCCTGTTTGGCTCGGTCATCGCGATGATGGTGATCTTTCGCCGACAGTGGGCGGAGAACGAGCGGTTGTCCTTTCCGCTGGCGACGGTATACCTCGCGTTGGTCGAACCGCCTGCGCCAGGTCAATATTTCAATAGCTTGCTTCGCGGCCGATCCTTCTGGGTCGGATTTGGAGCGGTTTTTTCGATTCACCTGCTCAACGGCCTGGCGGTCTATTTTCCCGCCACCGTGCCGGTCATCCCGCTCGGATATCGGTTCGACGGGCTCCTAAGCGAAGAGCCGCTGAAGTATGTCGAGTGGGATTTCAAAATCCAGAACATCTATTTCACCATCATCGGCCTGATGATGTTCGTGCAGGCCCGCACCGCGTTCAGCCTCTGGTTCATCTTCGTGATGGTGCAGGGCGTGCGAATCGTTCTGGGCGTCAATCAGTTGGAACTGAGCCAGGCGATGGGCGAGGACCAATGTCTTGGGGCTGCGGCTGTATTTGCCGCAATGATCCTGTGGGTGGCGCGGCACCATCTGGCGGCGGTGTTGCGACAGATGTTCTTCAGGCCGCGCAACGATGATCCTCAGGAACGATACATGCCTTACTGGCTGGCCGGATGGGGATTTGTGGCTTGCCAGATGCTGCTGGTGGGCTGGCTGTGGCTGGCCGGCTCCGGGCTGCTCGGCGCGATCCTGACCGTGACGACGCTGTCGTTGCTTTTCCTCGTGGTGGCAAAGATCCTGGCCGACACCGGGATGATCTACGCGCTGATGCCGATGCCGCTGGTTCAGCCCTACAACGTGCTCGCGTCGATCCCCGGCATGCCGCAGGCCAAGGCCGGAAGTTACTTCTTCGCGAGCTTATGCTATTCGTTTTTTACCGCCGACACGCGTCAGTCCCTGCCGCCTTATGCGCAGTATGCGATGGTGGTCGGTGATCGGGCCGCATACGGCCACACGAATAACTGGCGAAAGGCCATCGGTTTCATCGGCGTGCTCGTGCTGGCGCTGGTAGTGGCGTACCTGGTGTCGGGCGCGTCGATGCTCTACGTCGACTACACCTACGCGGCGACGCTCGACAGCGAGCCGCAGAGTCCAATCAACGCGCACGGTTCTCAGCGCCTTGTTCAATCCGTGGTGATGGACTCCACCGTCCGTTACGCGACCGGCCGTACGGCAGCGGGGCATGATCGGTGGACGCATATCACCATTGGTGCAGTCATCACCGCGGTGATGGGCGGGCTGCGGCTGACCGTGGCGTGGTGGCCGCTGCATCCGGTCGGGTTCCTGTTGGTCTATGGGTGGGGATTGCGTCAGGTCTGGTTCAGCATCTTCCTGGGCTGGCTATGCAAGTCGGTGCTGGTGCGTTTCGGTGGGGCAAAATTGTTCACGAGTTCGCAACCGTTCTTCCTGGGTCTGATCATGGGCGAAGTCACCGCCTCCGCCTGGTGGCTGTGCGTGAGCATTGTGCTGGCGATGCTGGGATATGAATATCGTGCGATCACACTGTTGCCGTAAGGCGACGAACAACCTGGTCGTCGTTGTGGAAAGCATCGTCGACTTATTGTAACGGGAGTAAACATCATGAGTATGGAAACAACCCCTTCCACCATTGCTGATGGCGAGCGTCTCGCCGCGCCCGCATTGGTGCCGCCGCGCGTTGATACACGCCCGTCGTCGCGCTATACCGCCGCCGAGATGGACTATGGGATGACGATCGGCATCGAACGCACTCGCGGCGGCCGGCTTTGGGCGGCCTGGGTTGGCGGCGGCGACAATGAGTATGCATACATGGCGCTTGGCACGAGCGATGATGACGGCCTCACGTGGACCGACGTACGCATGGTCATCGACCCGCACGACCCATCCCTTCAGCAGGAGCGCCGGTCGATTGTCGGCAACCTTTGGCTCGACCCGGACGGGCGGCTGTGGTTCTTCTTCGATCAGGCAGTGACGTACTTCGACGGCCGGGCCGGACTTTGGGCCACGCGATGCGATAATCCGGACAGCGATGATCCGCAATGGACGGTGCCACAGCGCATCTGGCACGGCTGTGCGCTCAACAAGCCAATCGTGCTGCGCGATGGAACGTGGCTGATGTCGGCGTCCCTCTGGGATCGCGGCAAGATTCCGGCCCATGAGACGAGTTTCCAGGAGGCGTTTCACGATCTGGATCCCTTTCGCGGTGTGAACCCGCTGGCCAGCACCGATGGCGGGCGAACATGGGAACGCCGCGGCACGGTCACGTTCCCGCACTCCCAGTTTGATGAAGCGTCGATCGTCGAGCGCAAGGACGGTTCGCTCTGGATGACCGCACGCACGAAAGCGAGCGTATGGGAGTCGTTCTCCACCGACGGCGGACGCACCTGGTCTGCGCCACAGGAATCTGCGATCAAAAACGCCAGCTCTCGTCACCAGGTGCGACGTTTAACAAGCGGCCGTTTGTTGCTCATCAAGCATGGTCCTAGTGTCGGTGTAACCACCGCGCCGCCGGCATCACACTGGGGCGGGCGACGTGAGCTGACCGCTTTCCTTTCCGATGACGACGGGATCACATGGCAGGGCGGTCTGACGTTCGACGAGCGAGAGCCCGTTACCTACCCCGACATTGCGCTGTCCCCAGACGGCGCGATCTACGTTTCCTACGACTACGCGCGTGAGACGCTCGGAAATATCTGCATGGCCAAGTTTCGCGAGGCGGACATCCTCGCCCGGTCATTCGTGTCGGCGGATGCGGTCACGAAACGGATTATCTTCAAGCCGCATAAATCTCGAACCTAGTGAATCATGATCGTGTTCAACTCCTCAAGCGGAAAGGTCATGTATGACTCCACCACTGACGTTCAGGCAATTACTTGCGCGCTCAACCACGCCAATCGGCACGTTCTGCGGCTTGGGCAGTATCGACGTGATCGAGCTCGTCTGCCACGCGGGATTTGATTTCGTCGTCGTCGATCTTCAGCACGGCGCGTTCGACCTTGATGGTGCTCGCCATGCGATCCGCGCCATCGAAGCAGCAGGCGTTTGCCCTGTTGTTCGGCTGCCGGCCGGTGGGCATACTCTTATCGAGCCGTTACTGGACGCGGGGTATTCCGCTCTGATCGCTCCCATGATTAACACGGCAGCCCAGGCGCGTGCCTTCGTACAGGCCGCGAGCTATCCGCCTCGAGGGCTGCGGTCGCAATCGAGTTGTCGGGCGAGCCTTCGCGGCGGCGCAGGTTATCGTAAACACGTTGGTGATCAATTGGTGCTGCTGGCGATGATCGAACATATCGACGCGGTCAACCAGTGCGGTTCGATTCTCGGCGAACAAGGGATCGATGGCATCTTAATCGGTCCGACCGACCTCACTTCATCGATATGCGAATCGTCAGGAGCCGCAGAAAAGAGAGAGCAGGCGATCGCACACGTCAAGACGACTGCCCAGGGACACGGCTCTTGGATGGGCATTGCCGCCGCAACGATCGAGTCGGCCAGGCATTTCGCGGCGGATGGGTTTCAGTTCGTCGTCTACAGCACCGACAGGCGCATCCTGCAGGACGGACTGACCAGAACCATTGATGCGTGGCAAGCCGGGGCCGCACGTGGTTAAGCAATCGGTTCGACGAACATTAGCGCTCGGAATCGACCTTGGCACCAGCGGATGCAAAGCGTGCATTGTTGACGCGCACGGAATGGTGCGTGGCAGTGGGACTTCAGCATACCCGATCTTGACGCCCCGTCCGCTATGGACTGAACAAGACCCGCTGGCCTGGCTGCCGGCCGTCATTCAGGCGAGCCGGCAGGCGATCTACGCCGCCCGCTCAATTCGCTCGGGGATTGCGGCAATTGCGCTTACGAGCGCCGCACATATAGGCGTCCTTCTGGACCGTTCGCAACGCCCGATCCGCAACGCAATTCTGTGGAACGATCAACGATCCGTGAATCAGGTGCGACACCTTGAAGCGAAGGCGGGCAGGCAGATTCTGAGGCGATCCTGTCAGGCAGTCTCCACAACATGGACGTTGCCGCACCTCGCATGGATACGGGACAATGAACGCCGCAATTGGTCGCGTGTGCGCAGGGTGATACTATCAAAGGACTTCGTCGTTGAATGGATGACCGGCCGTGCGGTAACTGATCGTGCGACGGCAGTATCGTCACAGTTGTGGGATGTGCGTGCGAACCGCTGGAGCGACGAACTATGCGACCTCGTTGGTTTGCGGACTGATCAGTTGCCGCCTGTCGTTGCCGCGACAGACATCGTCGGCGAACTGCTTCCGAACGTGGCGGAGGCGATCGGCCTTCCCTCAAGGGTACCGGTGATCGTCGGCACCCTTGACAGCGCAACTGAACTCGTTGCCGCTGGCGTGCTATCAGACGGCGAATCGATGGTTCGTCTCGCGACCGCCGGAGGGTTACAGTGGGTTGTCAACTCTCCGGTGGCGGACCGACATCGAATTACGTATCCCTCTCCCACCTCCTCCATGTGGTATTGCCAGACCGCCACCAACACGTGTGCGGCCGCCGTCGAGTGGGCGCGGACGTTACTGTCTGACGGACGCCTCATCTCGTTGGAGGAGTGGGGCCGTCTGGCGAGTGCCGCTCCGCCGGGCGCGGATGGGTTGATCTTTCATCCGCATCTGGCGGGCGAACGAGCGCCGTACTGGGATTCCGCCCTTCGTGGCCAGTTCAGTGGGCTGACAATGAGTCACGGCCGTGCCCATATCGCGAGGGCTGTTTACGAAGGCACTGCCTACTCCATTCTCGATGCAATGCGCGCCATGCCGGCCGACATTCGGAAAAACTCACGTCCGATCACAGTTGTCGGCGGCGGAACGCGAAGCCGTATCTGGCTGGACATCCTCGCCAATGTCCTTGCCCGGCCTCTGCGCGTCGTCCCGCAGGCCAACTCCGCCACGGGTGCCGCTCTACTCGGACTGTCCGCCTTGGAGGGCGGTGATCTGCGATGCCGCTCGGCTTCCAGTGAAGGCTCGACAACCGTTCGTCCCAATCAACGTGCCGTGCAGCTCTATGCCCGCCAGGCGAAGGTATACATGGCGATGCATGCCAGAGGCTGTTTAAGGCCGCAGTCATACGTTTCTGATTAATGCCGTGCGTCCGTATCCTTGCCGGCTGATACCTGTGATGGGGGGGGCGGCGGCGCCTTCGTCATCCGTGCAGGGTTTCTACACGCACATTTATTTCGAGGGACATGGACTAGCTGAGCGGGTGTTTCGACACAGTTTGAGAAGACCTTTGTAGAGGTTATCGCGCCGATCTCCGTGGTGTTCCCACGGGCATATCGAAGGCAAGTCGAAGCGCTTTTCCCCGATCGCGGCATAGTCTGTCATACGCGATCGCAGCTCAATGGCATCTGCAGCAAACCAGAGCGGGCGGGGTACGTTTTTACTGCGGCGAGCAGATGTATATCGGCGGCGGCGGCCCCAGCCAGTCGAGGGCCGCCGCAATGAGAGTACGCTGTATGAATGGCCGCGACGCGGTAGCCGCAGTGGTCGTTTAGTTTAGTTTCGGTTTGTTTTTCGGCGGTTTGACTTAGCCGCGTTGACAAGCTGCTGGATGCGCTCATCGATATCAGCAGATTGCCGGGTGGCTTCATCTATCGAAGGACCTGTTCCTCCATGGAGGCCGCCGTAGACGTGCGGGCGGCCGTGCCGGATTTTGGTCATGTAGGCGGCGAAAAGAACGTCGTTTTGCTGAACCAGCAACTGGCGAAACGCATTGGCCTGCTCAGCATTGGCAAACAACGCATCGGCGGAGGGTATCTTTCCGATATTCTTCGCGCCGAACCCATCGTACAGAATCGCCTGCGCCATGATCCAATGCCCCTCGCGCCCTGGATGTACGCCGTCACCTGCCAGGGCAAAGGCGGGTTCCCGCTTGCGCCGGGTATCGAGTACGGTTCGCATGGGCGTGTAAATGTTGGCTACTTCCCAGCCGTTTTTCCGCTGCTCGAGAAGCCATTTCGTGTACGACGCCAGTTTGGCGTCTCGGATGTTTGGTTCGTTCGGCTTACGGTTATCGAATATCGGAGGCGTGCAGACGAGAACACGTTCGACGCCGGCATCCAACGCTTCCTGTCGAAGTTTGGTGATCGCCTCGCCGTAGCGCTCCGTCCCCGGCTTGCCCTCAGGCAGGCCTCCGCTGTCGTTCATGCCGTAGCAGATCACGAGCATGTTGGGGTTCGTTTCCGCCAGGATGCGAGGGAACCGCACGCCGATCCAGGGATAGCCGAACCCGTGCGCCTGAAGGTGTTCCGCGTTTTCCTCTTTCGTCAATTCCGTGGCGGTCTCGCTGGCAAGGCCCAGGCTGATCACGTCGGCCTTGATCCCGTTCACCAGCAGCCAGCATTTGATGTCGATGACGTAGTGCCTGGATTGGGTGATGCTGTCGCCGACGAAAACGATGCGCTTGCCCTCGGGCGACCAGTCCGATTTCTTTGCATCGCTTGCCGGTTCGGCATTGACGCACAGTGGTGTCAGCATACACATAAGAGCGACCAGATATCTCCGCCCTGATTTTTCGATTGTCATGTGAAACCTCTGTAATCTCATCAGCCAGTAAAAAATGCAGCGTGATGTTGTGACGCTAAGCCGTGGGATCGGTATTTTGATGAAGTCGTGTTTCCGCTGTATCGCTTCGTCATCTCTTCGGAAGTATCAGTCGATCGGTCTTCCATGCACCCCTAGTCGTTGCAGGATTCTCATGTGGTGCGTGGCTCGCCGGCGGAAGTCCACATAGTCTTTTCGAGCAGCGGGGGTCCATAGCGTTTCGGCCATCGCCATGGCCCGGGGGTACATCATGTAGTGGATATGGTCGGCGTTGGGGATGTACTCCGTCCAAAGTTGTGCCTGTCCGCCCAGCACGCGCTTTACATGTTCTGCTTCGAGGGCCTGCGGCACCGGATCGAATTGGTAGACCTTCTCCAGCGGCAGGTGGCCGCCTCCCGCGAGCGGTTCGCTGCGCGTCATGTCTTCAGCCTGGTAAAAATCCAGGTAGGTGAATTCATTCGGACACATGATCACGTCATGGTTTCGCTTTGCCGCGGCGATGCCGAACTCGCGGTCGCGCCAGTTCATCACGGTGGCGCCCGGCTCCAGATCGTTTTCCAGGATCTCATCCCAGCCGACCATGCGCCGGCCGCGCGTCGCCAGGAAGTTGTCCATCCGCCGAATCATGTATCCCTGTAACGCCTGCTCGTTCGCCAGGCCTAGTTCCTCGACGCGCTCGTGGATGCGGGGCGTTACTTTCCACTCGTCCATGCACGCCTCGTCGCCGCCGAGGTGGACGTAGCGCGATGGGAAGATGTCGAGCATCTCGTCCAGCACGTCCTGGTAGAAGCGGAGGGTCGATTCCTCCGCGTTGAGGATGTGGCTTTCGATGCCCCACGTCGTGCCGACCGGCCAGGGTTCGGGCGTGTTTCCGAGTTCGGGGTAAGCGGCGATCGCGGCTCGCGAGTGGCCGGGCAGTTCGATTTCCGGGACGACCGTGACATGACGGTCCGCCGCGTAGGAGACGACGTCGCGCATCTCGTCCTGCGTATAGAACCCGCCATAACGCACGCCGTCGTACAGCCGCGGGATTTTCTTGTCTGCACTGCAATGACCGAGGAGCGTCTCGGCCCGCCAGGCGCCGATCTCCGTCAGCTTCGGATACTTTTTGATCTCCGGCCGCCAGCCCTGGTCGTCGGTCAGGTGCCAGTGAAACACGTTGAACTTGTGCAGCGCGAGCAGGTCGATGAACCGCTTGACGTACGCCGCGTCGAAGAAGTGCCTCGAGCAATCGAGCATGACGCCGCGCCACGCGAACCGCGGATGGTCGGCGATCCTCACGCAGGGGATCTCCCACGGCACGCCGTGAACGCGCGACGCGCGGAACACTTCCGGCGGCATCAACTGTCGCAGGGTCTGAACCGCATAGAACAACCCCGCCGCGTCCGCCGCGACGGCGTGGACGGCGTTCTCGGTCACCTCGAGCACGTAGGATTCCGGCCGATCGAACCGAGCCGGCTCGATCGAACCCCGCAGGATGTCGGCCGCGTTCGGGGCCGCCGTGGGCCCAAACGCGAAACCGGTCGCTGGCCCGAAGTCACGGCGAATTTGCGAGACGAACGCCTCCGGTCCCCGCACCGCCGTGCCAGGAGTCATGACGAACGAAGAACCGGCCGCCGAACACTCAACGGGATGCGGGATGACGCGGGGATTCATGGGTTATCCTGTTTGATAGGTGCTTTGAGCACCACAGCGTTGTGGGATGTTGCGCCGTACGCCGAGGCGGAATGCCGGACAGCAGTGGATGAATCAGACCTTACTCCGTAATTCGATTCTTCAAGATGAAGTCAACTATTGGCGTAGGATCGGGCAGAGAATGGGGATGATGTCCGACACCTTCTTTTACAATCAGCTCGAACTGGCCGCCGAGCTTTTCGTAGCGGCTTTTGAGGACCAGCGAGTTCTCACTCATCGGCACGATATCATCGGCGTCGCCGCAGACGTGGATGATCGGAATCTTCGCCTTGGCGATCGGTTTGAGAATGTCGACGGGGTTTCCGCGCCACGCCATCGCCTGCTTTTCGTTAAGCCCGTACACCTTCTGAAACATTTTCCAGTCGCCGGGGCTGCCTTTTCCCTTCCCTTTGCCACCTGGCCAGCTTTTCACGTCGCACACGGGCGCGTCGCCGTAGATCATTCCGACCCGATCCGGATGCATCGCCGCCCAGTTGTAGACGTACAACCCTCCGCGGCTCATCCCAAGCATCACCGGTTTTTTCGATAAGCCATGCCTGGTCGTCAGCAGGTCGTACAGCGACTCCCACTTTTTCATGGTGTCTGGGCTGCCGAAGGTGTTGGGGCAATCGATGTAGACGACATGAAACCCCTTGGCGAGCAGCGCTACATCCACCGCCGGAAACGCACCGAAGAACTCGCCGCGCCAGAGCCACGGATTGCCCGGTGCGGCATTCTTGGGCGCGACGACGATCGTGTTTCTATCCTCGTGGTTGAAGTCATACCGGGGATAACCCGACCATTCCGATTCTTTGCCCTGAAACGGTTCGGCCGCCGCCTGCGCAAAAGTTGTGACGCACATAAGCATCAGAAACGACACGTTCAATAGAGCCATGGATTTCCTCATTTCTGTTGTAACGCTGCCGGACAGATGGTGTAGAATATAATACATGTACTGATCATGATTGACAATGTTGATAATTGAATGACTGGCCATTCAAGATTCTGGATTTCTATTAACATCTGGATGATAAAATTGAAGTAAATTGGCGAATTTTTGGAATTTTGAGCTCGAGCTCTCAGATTTTTAGATTGTCTACTGTAGTTGATTAGGATATGTTCAACCATGTTTAGTACAGGTGTGTTCATTCCAAGGTGGGCAGGATTTTCGAGCAGTGGGCCTTATGTTGATGCGCGGGCGGCGGCGTTCTTCCCGCTAGGCGATGGAGGATGCCTCTAATGTGTTATGGATTCTGCCGTCGTGCATATTGCATCGCTTTTTCGGTTGGCGTGATGTTGGCCTTCTCGGCGTTTTCGCGGGCTGCAACGGTGCAGGAGGTTGAGGATGCGATCCGTCGCGGCAAAGAGTTCCTCTACTCGGTTCAAAAAGACGGTAACTGGGAACACCTGCCGGCCCCGGATCAGTTCAACCGTAATCGTTTCTCGCATGACGGCCTCCAATGGGGAATGGCGACGGCGACCGCGACATACGGACTGCTCGCCGCTGGCGAGAGCTCGCAGGATGATCGTCTTAAGGAAGCCATCGCATTCCTGCGGACGGCGGACATCCGCGGCATTTACGCGTTGGGCATGCGGTGCCAAGTCTGGTTGCTTTTGCCCCGATCCGATGAGAACAAGAGGGCGATGCAGCGGGACCTGAACCTGTTGCTCCAAAGCGTCCTGGCGGAGCCGAAGAATCGGGGATTGTTCGATTACTCCTGTCCGCCGCGGAATGCAAAGACAACCGATCTGGAAGTGGCCGCATATGGAATGCTCGCGCTGAGCGCGTTGGCCGACAGCGGCGCGAATGTCCCGGCGGCCTACTGGACTGCGCTCGACCAGACCTGGCGCATGCACCAGAACAGCGATGGGGGCTGGCCTTATACGGGAACGGGTCGACCGGGCGACGCGCCCTCGGTCGAATCCGCCTCCGGCGCTGGGGTGACCGCGCTGTTCCTGACGGAAAAATATTTACGGCGCACCGCTGTCTGCAAGGGCAATTTTCGCGACGAAGCGCGCGAGCGAGGCCTGCAGTATGTCAGCAAGTCGCCCATCGACAAGTCGACCGAGTTGCACTGGATGTACCTGTATCAGCGTATCACCGCCGCCAGCGCGATGAAGCGGTTCGGTGACGCGGACTGGTATGAGAAGATTTCAAATACGCTCATCGAACTGCAGGCCCCGGATGGGAGCTGGTACGACATCATTGCGCGCCTCGAACAGCCGGGAAACCGGGTTGTCGGCACAGGTTATGGTCTGGTCATGCTCAGCTACGGTCGGGCGCCCCTTGTAGTCAACAAGTTGCGCTATGACGTTATCGCTGGAAACGAACGCAATGAAGCGAAATGGAACCAGCGACCTCGTGACATTGCGAATGTGGTCGAATGGGTTGGCGAGCAGATGGAATATCCGGTGAACTGGCAGATCGTTGATATTGGCGCGCCCGTGTCTGAACTGCTTGAGGCACCGATCTTATACCTGTCCGGCAATGAGACATTAGGCATGAGCGATGAGCAGGTCGCCCATCTTCGTGAATACGTTCAGGCGGGTGGGCTGATTTTGGGGAATGCGGATTGCGGCTCCAAGGAGTTCGCGACAAGCTTTCGCAGCTTGGGACAGAAATTGTTCCCGAACTATGAATTCCGCGATCTGCCTGCGGATCACGTCATCCTTGCCAGGCAGCAATTCAAACTCGACGCTAAAGTGATTCGTGCTAGAGCCCTGTCGAATGGCGTTCGCGAACTCATGATTCTTCTCGATGGCGACCCGGCACGGACATGGCAGATTAACAATCCTCGTTCTCGCCAAGCGGATTTCCAGTTTTTGGCGAATTTGTATCAGTACGTCAGCGACAAATCCCGCGTGCGATATAAGGGTGATACCTATTTAGTATACGCCGACTCCAACATCAAAGTCGCCCGCCGTGAAACGGTAGCCCGCCTGCAATATGACGGCAACTGGGATCCCGAGCCCGGTGGATGGGTACGGTTCGCCAATATTCTTCACAACACCCAACAGACCGAATTAGTGGTACAACGCGTGCAATTGGGTAAGAATGAACTGTCCGCCAAGCAATATCGATTTGCCCATTTGACAACAACCCAGTCATTGAAGTTGACGGACGCGCAGCGTGCTGAAATTCTCGCTTACGTTAACGATGGTGGAACGCTGCTGGTCGACGCCGCCGGTGGAAACGAACAGGGCGTTGATGCGCTTAATCAGGAACTTCATGCCATCTTTGGCACCTTTGGTAATCCTGTCCCCTCAGATCATGCGATTTATAAATCGCCCGTCGATCTCTCCCGTCCGGCTTTCCGCGTGCTGTCGATCAACACCTCCGTGATTCCAAAGTTACATGTGATTACTGTGCAGAATCGCGCGGCTGTTTATTACAGTCGTTCAGATTTCAGTGCCGCTTTGGTGGGACAACCCGTTGACGGTTTGCTCGGATACGATCCTTCTACCGCGGTTGGCCTGCTTACTAACATCTTCGCGGCCGGCACATCGAAATGAATCAGTTCTCCGTGCAATCGCTTGGTTCATACCAAGACTCAAGTGATTCAAAAGGGCGTTTCATATACCCCTTGTTTCATTAAAAGGACGCGATGTACTACATTCCGATTTGCCTTTGGATAGTGCTGATCATGACTTCTCTTTGCCAAGCCCAGGACATCCTGCGGCAAGCCGCCGCTGTTCGACCTGATCCGCGACAGTATGAATGGCAGAAACTTGAGTTCACCTGCTTTATTCACTTCGGTCCCAACACCTTTAGTGGCCGCGAATGGGGAACGGGCACTGAGGATCCCAAGTCCTTCGATCCCACTTCTATTGATGTCGAACAGTGGGTCAAGACCGCCCAAAGCGCAGGCGCCAAAATGGTGGTCCTGGTCGCCAAGCACCACGACGGTTTCTGTATGTGGCCAAGCCGGTATTCCAGCCACACTGTGCGTGAGTCTGCTTACAAGCAGGGAAAGGGTGACATCGTCAAAGAATTGGTCGACGCTTGCCGCAAGCATGGGTTGAAAGTCGGCATCTATCTCTCGCCTGCTGATCTCAACGCCATTCATCAGGGCTTTTATGGCAAGACCGAGAAGAAACGCCGTGTCATCCCCACGCCTGTCGAAGGCTGGACACCCAAGAGCGACCTCAAGATGGAAGGTGACTACGACGATTACAACACCTATTTCATGAATCAACTCTTTGAAACGCTCACGGAGTATGGGCCTTTCCATCAAGTCTGGTTCGACGGCGCCAACCCCAAGCCAGGCACAGGCCAGGAATATGACTATCAAGACTGGTACAAGCTGATCCGGGCATTAGCGCCCGCAGCGTGCATTTTTGGCAAGGGGCCGGACGTTCGCTGGGTCGGCAACGAACATGGTGGATCGCGCGATGCCGAGTGGAGTGTTATCCCCTTGCCGAAGCCCGCCGAAAACCACACTTGGGAAGACATGACCGCCAAAGACTTGGGTTCGCGTGACCGGCTTAAGAACGCCAAGTATCTACGCTGGTACCCTGCTGAGACCGATGTGCCCATCCGGCACGGATGGTTCTATCGCGACGATCATCAGAAGAGTCGAAATGTCAATGAGCTTCTGGACATCTACTACCGCGCTGTTGGTGGTAATAGTCTATTGCTTCTGAACATCAGCCCCGACCGCCGCGGACTCATTCCCGACCGAGATGTGAAGACCATGGCAGAGTTGGGGGATGTCCTGCGCGAAACCTTCGCAAAGAATCTTGCCGATGGCGCAAAAGCGAAGGCGAGCGCCACTCGCAAAGGTTTTCCGATCGCGCACGCTCTGGATGGTAAAGGTGATACCTACTGGATGAGCCCAGAAGACGTTGAAGGGGGCGAGGTCACGCTCGCCTTGCCCGAATCGCGCACCTTCAACATCGTCAGCTTGCAGGAGGCGATCCTGCAGCAGGGTCAGCGCGTCGAAAAATTCGCCGTCGATATGTGGCAAGATAACGGTTGGAAGGAAATCGGGCATGGCCAGACGATTGGCTATCGCAAGTTCATCGTATTACCGGAGCCAGTGACGACAGATCGGGTGCGAATCCGATTCATCGAGTCGCGTTTTTCGATCTCGCTAAAAAGCTTAGGGCTCTTTTATCAAATCCCTCGCGGCAAATCCGGCGTGAAGGTCGACTCTGCCAGTGCGGAAATGAAGAAGCCGTGGAAGGTTATTGACGCCAGTTCGTTTGAACCAGGCTTTGAACCTGAAAAGGCCATCGACGGAAACGCCGACACCTACTGGCATACTCAATATAGGCAGCATAAACCCCATCCGCCGCACTGGATTGCGATCGATCTTGGATCGCACCAGAAGCTCCGGGGCCTGACCTACCTCCCTCGCCAGGATGAGCCTGGGCCGCACATATTCAAGTATGAGGTCTACGTTTCCGACAACGGCACCGACTGGAACGAACCTCTCATTGAGGGGCAGTTCGACAACATCGTGAATAACCCCGTTGAGCAGCAGATCCTTTTTGAGAAGATTGTCGAAACGCGCTATGTGAAGCTCATGAGCATCGAACCTCCGCCGGGAAGTGTGGAGGCGAGCGTAGGAGAGGTGGGAATAATCAAGGAGTGAGACAAAAATCTACAGGCTTCGTTTGACCCTCGTGTATGGCGATGCTGATAGGTATTCCAATCGACGTCATCAAGACGTAATTCGTTTCACCACAAGGAACACATTACCATGGTTAGGTTGCTTGCAGTCTACGGGTTGTTCGCGGGAACCGCATGCGTGGTGCATGCTGAAATAATTGATGTATTTCTTCTCGCCGGTCAGAGCAACATGGCTGGTTTCGTGAATACGGGATATACCCACGACACGCGTGATGATATAGTTAGATATTTTTACCATACAGAATACAATTTCAACAATGTTCAAGCGAAATCCACCACGTTTACTTCGCTCGCTCCGATTGAGACGACGGGATTCTACGGCCCGGAGATTATGCTGGGACGCGCGCTGATTGACGGAGGGCTTAACCCCGCCATTGTCAAGGTCAGCTTCGGCGGGACGAGCTTAAACACGGCTTGGAACTCACGAGCATCCAGCGGCAATACGTGGTGGCAAAACTGGAAGGACGCCACCGCTACGGCGCTCAGCCAACTCAC
>JBBCIV010000187.1:0-27815 GCA_037189665.1 Phycisphaerae bacterium
TGTAGGTCGTGGGGGTCGGGAGGGTTTCAAGGTCGGTGTAGATCACGTCGAGCGTGTCGCTCCAGACCGAGCCGAAGCCCGGGGACGTGAGCTTAGTGATGTACAGGGCGCCAAACGCCTTCACGCTGCCGCCGCCGATGATCGACCAGTCGCCGAATTCCTTGATCGTAACTTTCTTGATTTCCTTGCCTTCGGCAGCGGTCAACGTGAACGACAGACGATCAGACGTCGACTGCGCAGAGCCGTTCGAGGCGGTGGCTTCAAAGCTGGTTGGGGAGAAGAGGAACGTGGTTCCGTTGATGGTCGGATCGCCAAAAAGGCCCTTATCCGATTGACCATTGGTCCACGAAATATCCGAATTGGATCCACTGGGAGTGGACCATGCGACGGGCGCGGCGAAAACGCAGGAGCTGGCAAGCGCGAGCGCACCGATGCCACCAAGGGTGGCGAGCTGAGTTGTACGAAACATCGGGAAACCTCTCCGTTTCTCTGGAGACAGAGCCTGTCAATCCGCCAAGTCGTCGCGTCTCATTTCGACGAGGGGCGACTGCCTAGGTGGTTCCGCAACCACTTGGGTCTCGATTCGGCGGGGCCAGCCCGAAAAACTGGCACTAATCCGCGACGATCAGACCCGTCGGCAGAGTTAAAAAATCCAACCGGACTCGGGTTCCGCAACCTCTGTCCGATTACTCCCAATACGCTAGCAGGCTCTGCCAACCTTGCAACCAAAAAATGATCATTTTAACCATTTTGGTCGCAACCCTATTATCGAAGGATGGTTACATCCATTTTAGCATCCCGTTACGCCCGTTTTCGGCCCCATGAAATGGTTAAAACAAACAGGAACATTCCCTTAACAAAAAAGACTTATGCAAATCTGGGCAAGCTGTATGGATTAGGGTTGGGAACCTGCCGAAATATCGAAAGAGGGATTTCCGCCTCCGCGCGCCGGAACGGCACGGTTGTTGTTCGCGCCGGGGTGGAAAAACCGCAAAGTCAGGAAGTGCAATGCCTCGAGACATCCCAGTTGGAAACGGCCATCTGCTGCTGACGTTCGACCACCGCTATCAACTGCGGGACGTCTATTTCCCCCACGTCGGCCAGGAAAACCACGCCGGGCATGGCCCCTGCCGGTTCGGCGTCTACACCAACGTTCCCGATCAAGCTCACGGCCAGGTGTCGTGGACCTCCGATCCCCAGTGGACCATCCACCAGCGTTACCTCCGCGACACCCTCACCACCAGCGTCTCGCTCGACCACAAAAACCTCAAGGTCGCGCTCTACTGCAACGACGCGGTCGATTTCCATCGCAACGTCTACGTTCGCAAGATTAAGGTCAAAAACCTCGATACCACGGATCGAAACGTCGTCCTCTTCCACCACCAGGACTTCAACATGTGGGGGCAGAAGATCGGCGACACCGCCTACTACGACCCCGAGCTGCGCGCGATCGTTCACTACCGCGGCAAGCGGTACATCATGTGCACGTTTTTCGACGGGCACGAGCAGCGGATCGACGAATACGCCTGCGGAACCAGCGGTTTTCACGGGGCCGAAGGCACCTGGCGCGACGCCGAGGACGGGCATCTGCAAGGCAACGCGATCGCACAGGGCGCGGTCGACAGCACGATGAGCCTGCACCTGCACGCCGGCGCCGAAGGCGAGAGCACAGCGTACATGTGCATGATCATGGCCGAGTCGCGCGACGAGCTGGTCGCGCTGCACAAGTGGCTGCTCAAGCACACCCCGCAGGCGGTCATCGATCGAACCACCGCCTACTGGCGATTGTGGGTCGGCGGGACCAACATCAACTTCGGCAACCTTCCGGCGAAAGTGGTGGAGTCGTTCAAGCGCTCGCTGCTGGTGGTGCGCACCCAGATCGACAACCACGGTGCGATCATCGCCGCCAACGACAGCGACTACCTGCACTTCAACCGCGACACCTACTCGTACATGTGGCCGCGAGACGGCGCACTGGTGGCAGATTCGCTGGATTTGGCTGGTTTTCCGGACTTGGCGAAGAGTTTTTACTCCTTCTGCCAGCGCGTCATCACCGATGACGGGTATTTCTACCACAAGTACAACCCCGACGGCTCGCCGGCGTCGAGCTGGCACCCGTGGGTGATGAAGGGCCGGCAGGTGCTGCCCATCCAGGAAGACGAGACGGCGCTGGTGGTGTGGGCGTTGTGGCGACACTATTTCCGCTACCGCGACATCGAGTACATCCGACCGCTCTGGATCGACATCGTCCAGAAGGCGGCCGACTTCATGTGTGAGTATCGCGATCCGAGGACCGGGCTGCCGCTGCCCTCCTACGACCTGTGGGAAGAGCGCTGGGGCGTCCACGCTTTCACCGTCGCGACCGTGTACGGCGGGCTGAAGGCGGCGCGCAACTTCGCGGTTTGCTTCGGCGATCGCGAGCGTGCCGAGCGTTACAACAAGGCCGCGGAGGAAATCAAAGCCGGCGCTGCGAAGTACCTGTTCAGCGAAAAGCTCAACCGCTTCGTCCGCCGGCTCGTTCCCAGGGACACCCCCACCCCGCCCGGCGACGAGGAATACAACGAGCAGGTTCCGCTGGCCTCGGATGTGGACTGCGGTGACATCTACGAAGTAGACGAGGTGCTCGACGCCGCGCTCTACTCGATCTTCAAGTTCCACTTGTTCGACGCCGACGATCCGCGCGTCGTCAGCACGATGAAGGCGATCGAGGAGAACCTGTGGGTGAAAACCCGCGTGGGCGGCGTGGCGCGGTACGAGAACGACTACTACCACCGCATCAGCGACGACATCGCTTCTGTTCCGGGAAATCCGTGGTTTATCTGCACGTTATGGCTGGCGGACTATCTCATCACGCGCGCCAAAACGACCGCCGACCTCAAGCACGCCCTGCCGATCTTCGAGTGGACGGCCGGCCACGCGCTGGAGTCTGGCGTGCTGGCGGAACAGGTCAACCCGTACACCAACGAGCCCATCTCCGTCAGCCCTCTTACGTGGTCTCATGCGACGGTCGTCAGCACGGTGATCAAATATCTTGAAAAACTGGAGACGCTCCAGAAGTGCGACACGTGCCATCAGGGCGTGTTCCGCCTTCGCCGGCGCGGCGCGGTGGATATCAAGAGCCAGGCGACGTTCGACCGCTACGAGGCCGGCTTCGAGATCGCGTCCGGGCGCGAGACGACCAACACGCACGGCGTCTTCCACCGCACTGATGCGGGCACCGGTGCGCCGAAGCGCATCAGCCTGTCCATCGACATCCGCGACTGCATCGGCTGTGGCATCTGCATTTCGCACTGCGATAAAGGCGTGCTGAAGCCGGTGGACGGCAAGGCGCTGATCGACCTTCGCTCGCTCGACCGCTGCGACATGGACGGCGAATGCGTCGACGTCTGCCCGACGGACGTGGTAACGCTCGCCGTCGAAGATGTTGCCGCCGCAGAAGCAGGAACGGCGGCGGAGCGTCGCGCCGGGTGATAAAACGTTTGCGTTTCAGCGCTGGAACGGATTTTTTTCGCGTGTTTTTTCGGTGAAATTCGCGGCGCGCGGCGCGTTTGTCATGACAAACGCGCAACAGCGGTGTCTTAATGGAGACACCATTATGCGATACTTTGTTCTGGCCTTATTGCTCGTAGCGTCGGTGGTCGTGCTGGCGGCGGATACGCCCGTTGCCTCGCTGGACGGCGCGGTCATCACGATCGACCGTAACGGCAAAACCGAGCGATATCGATTGGTCGCGCAAACCCCGGCAACTGAGCCTCCTGCCGACAACCAACCCGCGTCGGTCACGCCGCCGACGACGACGCCTCCCCCCGCCCCGCCGGCGCAGGAAGGCAAGTCGTTCGCGATGTTGGCGACGGAGCCGATCGCTCCTGCCGGCATTTCGGTTAACGCGGTCGGGCTGGATTTCGATCCGCTGACGACGCGTTTCGAGTGGGATTTTGGCGATCCGAACTCGCCGCGCAACGCGCTGATCGGCTTCACCGCAGGCCACGCGTACGATCGGCCGGGAACGTACACCATCACGCTCAAGGCCACGCCCGCGGGCAAGCCGGCGGTGGCGTTGAAGCGGTCGATCGAGATTCGCCCGGACAACCGCCGCGTCATTGAAGTTGCGCCTGGAAAACCCAATGAACTCGCGGACGTCGGCGAGAAAGCCGGCGACAACGTCACGCTCCTGCTGAAACGCGGCGGGGTGTACGACGTCGACCGAACCGTCATCCGACCCGGAAAAAACGTCGCGATCCGCGCCGCCGGCGACCCAAAGCTCCCGCGCCCCGTCATCCGCTACACCGGCACGCGCAGCGGCCACCCAATCATCAACTGCACCAACGCGACGGCCGGACTGCTCGTGGAAAACATCGCGTTCGATTCCAGCGTGGGCGCCCGCACCGACACAGACGCCGTCGCCACCGCGATCGTGGCCGCGGGCAGGCAGATCGTCATTCGTGATTGCACGTTCCTCAACCTCAGCCAGGGCATCAATGGCAACGGCAAGCCGGAAGGCATCCTCGTCGAACGATGCGAGAGCCCGAATGTGGACGGGCTTCGCCGGTACACGATCTGGATCGAAGGCGCGGACTGGACGATCCTCGACAACCGCGTCGCCAACAGCACGCGCGAGCACTGCATGCGCGGCGCGCACTGGGAGCGAGTGCTGGTGGCGTTCAACGATCTGACCAACCTGAACCGCCAGGACGTGGACCAGTACGACATCGCCAAGACGGCGCTGAACCTGCAAAAAGGCGAGTACGCCTACGTCCACGGCAACACGCTTCGCGGGCCAAGCTCTCTCGGGCCGTTGGGGAAGTCGGACGGACTGCAATATAAGGAGCACCGTTCGCGTTGGTATGTCGTGGAAAACAACCGCATCGAGCGATCGCCGCTGGAGCTTCAGCACGGGCTGAGCGATGTGATCCTTCGAAACAACTCGTTCGAGGTGACGGACGGGCGGTGCATTTCGGTGGACGGGTTCGACAGTCAATACGGCCGCGGCGTGGCGAACCTGACGATCACGCAAAACGTCGGCCACAACCCCGGCACCGCGGGCGGGTTTCTGCTGGTCGGCGGACGCGTGGACGGAATCGTGCTGACCGAAAACCGCTACGATGCCCCGCGGCTGCAGCCCGGATCGCGCCAGACCGCAAACGTTTACGTCAACGGATCGGACCTGAGCAGTTTTCGGACGATCGCGCGCAACACCTGGAGCGTCGGCCAACCGCTGAAGTTCGCGCAAGGCGGCGTGATGTACGTCTGGCCGAAGTGGTCCGACGCCGCCGGCTATCTCGACCCCGCCGAATGGCGCGCCCAATCGGTGGTGAAAGACGAAACGTTCAAATAACCATCGCAACTTCATCAGAGAATCGCGCTAACGCCCGCCGGAATTGTCGGTAGGATGCTACAGCACACACAAGAGAGACACGGAGAACGTACATGAGCGAGATGTCCCGACGAGACGCGATGACCCTGGCCGCCGCCGCAACCGCCGCTTGCGCGTGCTGCGCGCTGGGCGCCGACGAGAAACCCGCCGAAGGCGAGAAGGACGCCCCCGCCGCCCTGCCGAAGCAGTTTCCCATCGGCAAGTTGGCGGATTATCCGAACGAGGGCTTCTACGACACGCACCGTAAAAGCCGCGTTTTCATCTCGCGCCTCGAAGACCGACTCGTCGTCATGAGCGCGATCTGCACGCACAAGAACTGCGTCCTCCGCAAATCCGAAGAGAAAGTGCTCCGCTGCCCCTGCCACAAGAGCTTCTTCAGCGAACAGGGCACGCCGACCGAAGGCCAGGCGAAGGTCGCGCTCCCGCGCTACGCCGTGAAGCAGGACGCCAACGGAACCATCACCGTCGATACCACCAAGAGCTACGGCGAGCGCGAGTGGGACCAGCCCGAAGCCTTCATTTCGACGAAGCCGGCCTGAGGATCGCCACGTCGTTTTCGTCGTAGTCGAACGGGCGCTGATACAGCTTGCGCACGAACTCGCCCGAACGCACGCGATCTTCGCCGACAAGCCTGACGTCGTCCGCATTGGTCCGCCCGATCAACGCGACGAACTGGCGCGGACCCAGTTGAAACGTCAGCATCGCCGCAAGTCCGTTCGGCTCGTAGATCGCAACAGGATCGACGCGCGATAGATGTTCCGGCGATCTCGGCACGAACGCGAACGACGGCGCCGCTGCCACGCGGACGCGCTCGTCGCGATCGCTCGTCGCAAAAAGCCACGAGTCGGTCTGCTTCGGATCGGATGAGCGAACATTGGCGATCAGGATCGAATCGTGCCGCGCCAGCGTTCGGTTCGACACGATCGCCGTCGTCACGACCCCGGCCGTGATGAGCATCGCAAACGGCGTCCAGCGGGACTTCCATCCGATCAGCGTTACCAACGTCATCGCGAGGCAAACGAAAATTGCCGCCGCCACCGTCCATCCACGAACGGATTTCGACCGGCCGGGCGTCCAGTTGTAGGTGGGGATGTAGGCCGACTCGTTGTACATCGCGCTCGGCGGACCGATCGCGGAGACGGTGGGCGTCCAGGGGGTTGTCAGCAAATGCTGGTCCTCAACGCCGATCGGCCTGAGCTGAAGCGTCTGCTTTTGCCCGTTCACGTCGATTTCGACTTCGCCCGGCGTCGTGCGCCAGCACATCCACGGGAGGACGACCGACGTTTTTCCCGGCGCGTCCCAATCGATGCCCAGCATCTCCGGCCCGCGAATGCGGATCACGCCGGGACCTTCAGCGTCGATCGTCATCGGCGCGTGCACGCCTGGAACGTACCGGCCTTCATTCGAAAGCGAGACGCGCTGTGCCTGAACAAACGAAGCCAACATCAGCAAGATCGCAAGGGCATGAGCGCAGAGGCACAAAGGAAAAGGAGAATACAAGATCTGATTTCTCTGCATCCTCTGCGCCTCTGCGTTCATTTTTTCTTCTTGGCCTCTTGGCGGCTTGGCGTTCGATCTTCCGCCGATCACATTTCCAGTTCGATCGCAAGCCGCAGGACTTCCGCGACGCTCCACGCCTGCGCGCACGCCCCGCCGGGGCGATGTGGAGGCTGGGCTTCGTATACCTCGGCGATCGAGCCGATGCAGCCTTCTTCCATCGACTTGATCAGCGGATCAAGCCAGCGCCGCGCCTGTTCCACCGACGACTTCGACCGCTGGTTGACGCGCAGGAACGCGTCCAGAAAACCGCCGATCAGCCACGGCCAGATCGTGCCGTTGTGATACGCGCGGTCGCGCTCGAACTGGCCGCCCGTGTACTTCGCCTGAAATTTCGGGTGCCCCGGCGCCAGCGTGCGCAGCCCGTACGGCGTGAGCAACTCCCTTCGTACGACCTCGACCACCGCATGCTGCTGGTCTTCCAGCAGCGGCGAATGCGCGAGCGACACCGCGAAGATCTGGTTCGGCCGACACGCGTCGTCGCGGCCGGTCTCGTTCACCACGTCCGCCAGCCCGCGATAGCTGCTGATCCAGAACGTCTTGCGAAAGCTGTCGCCCACCCGCTCCGCCAGCTCGTTTTCGCCCATCAGCCGCAGCGCGTAATACCAGAGCGCGTTGATCTCCACCGCCTTGCCGTGGCGCGGCGTGAAGACGACGCCGTTGGTCTTCGCGTCCATCCACGTCAACTGGCTGGCCGGGTCGCCTTGCGTGATGAGCCCGTCGCGGTCGTCCATCTTAATCGAGTATCGCGTGCCCCGCATGTACCCGCCGAGCACCTCCCGGCACGCCGGCTTCAGGATGGATTCGAACGTTTCGTTGTCCCTGCTGCTTTTGAGATATTCAAAGCACGCGTGGACGAACCACAGGCTCGCGTCCACCGTGTTGTACGCCGGCCGATGCGAGTAGTCGTCGAAGACGTTGGGGATCATGCCCTCGCTGACGTACTTCGCGAACAGGCACAGCACCTGCCCCGCCGCGTGATGCCTGCCGGTGGCGAGCAGCAGGCCGGGCAGCGCGATCATCGTGTCGCGGCCCCAGTCGCTGAACCACGGATAGCCCGCGAGGATCGTCGTCCCGCCGATGTCGTCCTCGGTGCGACGAGCGACGACGAAGTCGTTCGCCGCGCGCACCAGCCGCTGCTGGGCGCGCGTCGGCGCGTCGCGGCCGGGCACGTTCTGCTCGCGTTTGACGTATTCGGCATCCCAGTCGAACCGATCGACCGGCTCAAGCCCCGCCCAGAACGTGAACGTCGTCGGCTGGCCGACGAGCGTCATGAAGTGACCGGGCGTGAACAGGTCTTCGGCGTCCTCCTGGCCGCGCTCGGTTTCGACCGGGTAGGTGAAGTTGAACCACCAATCGCGATGGTCGATGAACGTCATGCCGTCGCACCGCATGAACAGCTCGTTGCCGTACCGACGCGCGACGCAGGCGCTGGGCATCGCCCGCACGTCGAACGACTGATCGCCCTTCAACAGCGAATGAAAATCCCGAAGCGCCACGAACGGCTGCAGCCGCAACTCCACCGGCCCGCCCGGGCCGGGGTTGATGCTGTAGCGGACGGCGCACGCGTTGCGGTTCCAGCACAACAGCAGTTCTTTCTTCAGTTCGACGCCGTTGGATTCGTACGTCCAGGTGGTCGTGATGTCGTGCTCAAAGTGTCGAAGGAACCTCTCGCCGCGCGGGATCAGCACGTCGCGGAAGTGGCTGATGCCGAACTCGATCGCCATGCCTTCGCGGTGGACCGATTCGTTGATGCGCGACAACGCGACGATCCGCCCCACCGGCGGCAGGGTCGCGCCGACCAGCAGGCCGTGGTATCGCCGCGCGTTGGCGCCGACGACGGTTGACGATGCGAACGCGCCCGTCCCGTTGGTCTGCAGCCACTCTCGGTTGACCCATGGCTGCAGTTCACCGTATGTCTCATAGGCGTAGGCGGGCATGCTGCGCCCAGTTTACCTGCAAACCTGCCCGACCGCGAAAGTGAGGGCGCCTTCTCGACGTGACGATTTTGTGACACAAATCGTGCGCGGCGGGAATTCGGAAGAAGCGGGAGCCGACGTCCGAAACCCCGTCGGAATTTGCGTGAGAATTGATGCGACTGTACCCTTGCGGCAGGCGCGTCCGGATCGGCGCATTTCCCTGTCCATCAGCGAGTCGGTAGTTCGCTGTAAGAAGGAGTCTTACGCGTGTTTTTCCAGAAGATTTTTGGCATGTTCGGCGTCGATCTGGGCATCGACCTGGGCACGTGCAACACGCTGGTCTGCATCCGCGGACAAGGAATCGTGCTGAACGAACCGTCGGTGGTGGCGGTGAACGCGCGGACGAACAAGGTGATGCAGGGCGGCATGGCGGTGGGCCTGGTGGCGAAGGAGATGCTCGGCCGCACGCCGGGGTCGATCAAGGCGGTGCGCCCGTTGAAGGACGGGGTCATCTCCGATTTCAACATCACTGAAGCGATGCTGCGCTACTTCATCCGCCGGGCGACGGGCGGGAAGAAGTGGGTCGCGCCGCGCGTGGTCATCGCGGTGCCGTCGGGCATCACGGGCGTGGAGAAGCAGGCGGTGATCCAGAGCGCCGAGCGCGCCGGCGCCAGCCGCGTGTACCTGGTCGAAGAACCGATGGCGGCGGCGATCGGGGCAGGCCTGCCGGTGACCGAGCCGACCGCGAGCATGATCGTCGATATCGGCGGCGGCACGACGGAGGTGGCGATCATCTCGTTGGCCGATATTTCGGTGTGCGACAGCGTCCGCGTCGCCGGCGACGACTTCGACGGCTCGATCGTCGATCACATGAAGAAGACGTACAACATGCTGATCGGCGAGCAGATGGCCGAGCGCATCAAGATCGAGATCGGCTCCGCGGCGCCGTTCCCCGGCGGGGCCGAGCCGAGCATGGAAGTGAAGGGCCGCGACATGATCTCCGGCCACCCGCGCAAGATGAGCATCGCCGCGGGCGAAATCCGCGAAGCGCTTCAGGAACCGGTCACGAGCATCGTCGAAGCCGTCAGCCACGTCTTGGAAATGGCCGAGCCCGAACTCGCCGCCGACCTGGTGGACAACGGCATCACGATGGCGGGCGGCTCGTCGCTCCTGCGCGGGCTGACGACCGTCATCAGCAACGCCACCGGCCTGGAAGTCCGCCTCGCCGAAGACCCCCTCACCTGCGTCGCCCGCGGAACCGCGGTGTACTTGGAGAACCTGGAACTCTGGAAAGACACCATGGAGTCGGACGCGGACGAAATGTAATTCGTGTGGCGCGTGGGCGTCCTGCAGCTATCTCAAAAGGAGCCGGGAGCCAGTGGAAAACAGAGGCTCGCTTTTTTCTTCTTCTGACTCCTGACTACCGGGGCTCCTTTGGGATAGTTAAACGCGAAGGCGCGAAGGAGAACAGAATTTGAGACGGCTTCTTCACCTCTTCGTTCCTTCGCGTTTCGTTCATTCACGCGGGCGTGATGCCTGCGCCAGGATATGAAATCGAACGTCTTGCTCTTCCTGCCTGTCGTCGCCGCGCTGGCGGCGCTAAGCCTGCCGGGGGCCAAGGGAGGCGTGCGGCAGAGCGTGCAGACGCTGTTCGCGCCCGTCGCCTGGCCGGCGCGGAAGGTGGGGTTGGCGATCGACGCCTCCGTGCGCGCTCCGAAGGACGTCAATCGTTATTCCACCAACGTGCCCGAGTCGCTCGACGAGGCCCGCGTTCAGCACGCGATGCTGATGGTGCAACTGGCGAACCTGACGGCGCAGCTCGAAGACCTGCGAAAGCTGTCGTACCAATATCAGCAGCTTGGCACCGACCTGCGAAAGCTTGTGCAGCCTGCCAGCATCACCGGCGGGCCGACCGACCAGCGACAGGTGTTGACGATCGCCACCGCCGGCCTCGACGACATCCGCGAAAGGGCGGCGGTCATCACAGAGCTTGGATTGGTGGGACAGGTGCAATCGGTCGGCGTGGGCAGCGCGCGGGTGCTGCTGATCACCGATCCGATGTCGCGCCTGCAGGGACAATTCGTGCGATACCAGGCGCGCGAGGATCGCTCGGTGGAGGCGGTGGTGCTGGATATCGCCGAAAAACCCTTGGTGGTCGGTTCAGGAACGGCCTGCATCGCCGGTGCCATTCCTGCCGTAAGCGTGCGCGGGCGGCTGAAGGTGGGCGACGCCGTCGTTCTCGATGACCCGGCCTTTCCGATCCCCGCGCTCAAGGGCGTGCGCATCGGCATGGTGAGCCAGATCGACCTGCCTGAGACCAACGCCGGCTTCGCGACGATCCACATCGAGCCGTCGATCGACTTTCGCGCGCTGCGGGAAGTGATGGTGGTGAAGTAGAAGCACCTCCGCCCATGCGATGGATTAACTTCGTCATCCTCGCCTACGTGATGCTCGGCCTGCAGATCGGCCTGAGCGAGTTCATCGGCACGGGCAGCAGCGGCGTGAACTTCGTGCTCATCGCGGCCACGTTCATCGCGATCAACGCTCAACGCGACCCGGCGCTGATCGCCTGCTTCACCCTCGGCCTGCTGCACGATCTGATCGGCGTCGGACCGATCGGAACGTACGCGCTGGCGTACTCTTGCGTGGCGCTGTTGGTGGCAGGATCGGAACGTTCGTTGTCGGTGGAGCACCCGTTCACGCACTTCGTGATCACGCTGTCGGGCGGAATCGTGGTGGCGATCCTCGCCTCGATCGTAAACTGGTGGCACGACATCCCCGCCATGTTCGGCAGCCGCCTGCTGACCGCGTTCTACTCCGCGCTGGCAGCGGTGCCGGTGCTGTGGGGGCTGAACAAGATGCGCCGGTCGTTCCGGTTCCGGTCGAGCGTGGGAAGATAGATTTGGCTTCACGGAGAAGCGCCTCGTTGGTAGATTGGCGACATGCTCTACCAGACGGCTCGCGACATTTTGAACGCCTATCCGCCACGCCGTATTCGTGTAACACTGAAGAATGGCGGTGTTCTCGAAACACCACGGAGTCAGATGGCCAGCGCCTTGCAGCCGTATTTTGTCCTCTCAACTGACGGGCTGACGTTGCGCAGGCTTGCGTGGGACGAAATCCTCACAATCGAACCATTGGCAGCGAAGTACACGAACTGACACCGTTATCCAGGGGGAAGGGGGCCATGAGTGAGACGGCGTTCATCGTTCGCCAACTCCGCGATCTCACCCGCCGGGCGATATTTCAGCCGCTTACCATCGTGCTGATCGACGGCACGATCATCAACGTCGGCGACCGGCAAGACGTGACTTTCCTGAGCGAGGGCGCGATGGTGACCGAGTCCGGCGGCACAGAGCGCGTCTTCGCCTACTCCATGATTTGCAGCCTGAGCACGATATTCCAGTTGCCGCTCGAGAGTTCTACCCAGGAAGACTGATCAATACGCCTTCCGCTGCCGCGCCGTCGGGATGTTCAGCACTTTTCGATACTTCGCCACCGTTCGTCGCGCCAGGTCGATGCCCTGCTCTTTCAGTTTGTCGACGATCTCGTCGTCGTTGAGCGGGCTGTTCTTGTCTTCGTTGTCGATCAGGATTTTGAGCTTTTCCTTTACGGCGTCCCAGCTCATGTCTTCGCCGGAGGCGCTCTGCGTGCCGCCGGAGAAGAAGCGGCGGAGGGGGAAGACGCCGCGGGGGGTTTGAATCCACTTCTCGCTCACCGCCCGGCTGACCGTCGCGACGTGGATGCCCAACTGCTCGGCCACGCTGATCATCGGCAGCGGCTTGAGATGTTCAGGGCCCTGGTCGAAGAAGTCCTTCTGCGTGTCCACCACCACCCGGATGACTCGCTCGATGGTGCTGCGGCGCTGCTCGATCGATTCGATCAGCCACTTGGCGTTGCGGATGTTGTTGGTCAGGAATTCCTTGGTCTTCTTGTCGACGCCCTTCTTGAGCATCTTGAGGTACAGCCCCTTGAGATGCAGGCTGGGCGCGATGTCGCGGGCCATCTTGATCTCGTAGCGGCCGGTGTCCTCGTCGAGGTAAATGGTGGCGTCGGGGGTGATCGGCGGGGCCTCGTCGGCGGAGTATTGCCGGCCGGGATGGGGCTGGAGCCGGGCGAGCCGGCGAACCGCCGCCTTGATCGTGTCGATCGACTCGCCAAGCTTCTTGCTGATCAGCGGGTAGCGGTTTTGCTCCAGGTCCTTCAGGTGATCGCGAACCAAGGCCCGCTCAAGATCGAAATCGTGTCCCTCGGCCAGCTCTTCGTCCTCTTCCAGGGCGTTGAGCTGGAGCAGCAGGCATTCCGATAGATCTCGCGCCCCCACGCCGGCAGGATCGAGCGTCTGGATGAGCTTGAGCGCGGCCTGGAACTGGTCGGTCGGAATCGGGTCACGCTGTTCAAGCTGAATGCGATCAAACGGCGTGCGAAGGTAGCCGTCGGCGTCGATGTAGTCGATGAGCACCTCGCCGGCCTTCTTGATATTCGGCGGGGCCTCGACGAACGCCCATTGCGACCGCAGGTGCTCGCCGATGGTCGCGCCGCGAGCGGCGGTGTTGGCCATGGCGTCGAGCTTGCCATCGCGGTCCTGGCCGTCCCAGTAGCTGGGGCGGAACGACCCGTTGGTGCTAAATTCTTCGTTTTCGAAGTAATCCGACAGGCGTTCGAGCCGCTCGAACTCCTTGGCGCCGGCGTTCTCGGGATCGACGACCAGCGCCTTCTCATCATGCGTGCGGTGCAACTCGTGCGGGGCTTCGTCGATGGCGGGGTCACGGGGAGCGTCGCGGTCGCGGGTGCGAATCTCCAGCGTGGGGTTCTGCTGCAATTCCTGGTCGATCCGTTCCTCCAGCGCCCCCAATGGAAGCTGGAGAATTTCCATACTCTGGATCATGCGCGGCGTAAGCACCTGCCGCTGATCCATTCGCATTGAAAATGACTGAGATAAACTCATAATTTACAAATACTTACGACCTCCTTTCGTATCGCGAAGTCGCAATAGCAAAAACTGTACCACAAATCTTGCAGGCGGGCAAAGGATTTGGCATTTCCTCAATCGCTAGGCGGCGCGGTAAACATGATGGCGCACAACGGAGACGGGAATCATATGCGGCCGATAATCGAGCAGTTGGAAGATCGTCGGTTGTTTGCATCGCTTGCGCCGGGCTTCACCGAAGAGACGGCGATCGCCGGGCTGTCCCGTCCGGTGGCGTTATCGGTGTTGCCGGACGGGCGATGGCTCGTCGCTGAGCAAGGCGGAAAACTGCGGGTCGTGAAAAACGGCTCGCTGCTGGGCACGGCGGCGCTCACGCTGCCGGTCGATTCCACCTCCGAACGCGGCCTGCTCGGGCTGGCGATCGATCCGAACTTCGGCGGCAGTTCCACCAAGTACGTCTACCTCTACTACACCCGCAAGCCGACCGAGACGACGCGCGTCAACCGCGTCAGCCGGTTCACGCTCAGCGGCGACACGATCGCCAGCGGCAGTGAGAAGGTGCTGTTGGAACTCGATCCGCTCGTAGCGGGCAATCACAACGGCGGCGCCCTGCACTTCGGCAACGACGGCAAGCTTTACATCGCCGTCGGCGACAACGCCGAGCCGAACTACGCCCAGCAGTTGTCGTCGCTGCACGGGAAGATGCTGCGCATCAACGCCGATGGCTCCATTCCGTCGGACAACCCGTTCTACAACACGCTGTCGGGCAAGTATCGGGCGATCTGGAGCCTGGGGCTGCGAAATCCGTTCAGCTTCGCGGTCCACCCCACTTCGGGCGTGATTTACATCAACGACGTCGGCCAGAAATCGTTCGAAGAGGTAAACGTCGGCCGGGCGGGCGCGAACTACGGTTGGCCCGGCACCGAAGGCGATACCACCAACCCCGCTTACGACGCCCCGCTGCTCGCCTACGGCCGCGAGGTCGGACAGGCCATCACCGGCGGCGTCTTCTATGCCCCCGCAAACCGCCAATTTCCTGCGTCGTACACCAACGACTACATCCTCGGCGATTACGTCGCCGGCTGGATCAAATCGCTCGATCCCGCCACCGGCGCACTCACCGACCTGGCCACCAACGCGCGGGCGCCGGTGGATTTCGACGTGCTGTCCGACGGATCGCTGCTCTACGTCAGCTACCACGGCACGATCGAGCGGATTCGCTACAACCCAACGGCGGCACTGTCGATCCAGTCACAACCCGCCGACGTGCTGACGACCGCCGGCCAGAAGGTCACCTTCTCCGTCGTCGCCACCGCTTCAGGGCCGATCAGCTATCAATGGTTCCGAAACGACCAGGCGATCCCCAACGCCACCGCCGCATCGTATTCCATCAACGCCGTCACCCAGAACGACTCGCAGGCGAAGTTTCAGGTTCGCCTCACCAGCGGCGCGAACGTGTTGTTCAGCCGCACGGCGACGCTCACCGTCGGGGCCGCCAACGCCGCGCCCGTTCCCACGATCAGCCTCCCCGCCGCCAACGCGCTGTTCCGCGCGGGCGAGACGATCCGCTTCTCCGGCGCCGCCACCGACGCCGAGGACGGCACGCTGGCCGCACATCAGTTGGATTGGAAGGTCGAGTACATCACCGGCTCGGTCGTGCGGCCGTTCGACACCTTCGATGATGTCGCAAGCGGCAGCTTCGTCATCCCGACGATCACGCCCTACACGCAGACCGACGTTCGATATCGCATCACGCTCACCGCCACCGATAGCAAGGGCGCCGTCGGCACGACGAGCATCGACTTGCTGCCGCGATACAGCACGCTGAACCTGTCCAGCTCGGGCGCGTCGGTGCCGATCCTGCTCGACGGGCAACCCCAGGCATCGCCGGCGAGCGTGTTGAGCGTCGAAGGGCTGCAACGCACGATCGAAGCGCCGGCCAGCTACACCGTGGGCGGCATGACCTATAACTTCGTTTCCTGGAGCGACGGCGGGCCACGAGCGCGGACGATCAACGTGCCAATCGACGACCTATCCCTCGTCGCCACCTACGCCCCCGCCGCCACGCCAAGCACGATGCTGCTGGAGGCCGAATCCGCCGCGCTCTCGGGCGGGACGTATCGATCCGCATCTTGGGCCGGCTATACCGGAACCGGCTACGCCGACTTCGGCGGGCAGAACTCGGCGGCGCAGTTCGCGCTCAACCGCGCCTCGGCGGGCACGGCAAACCTGGTCTTCCGATACGCCAACGGCGCGGGCAATCGCCCGCTGCAAATCGCGGTGAACGGAACCGTCGTCGGCACGCTGGCCTTCCCGGGCACCGGCGGGTGGGATAAGTGGGCGACGATCACCCTGACCGGCGTCTCCCTCCCGGCCGGCGCGGTCACGATCCGCGCCCTCGCCAACACCAGCGCCGGCGGGGCCAACGTCGATTCGCTTACGATCAGTTCCAACACCGGCCCGGTCGACCCGCCGCCAACGTCGAACGTCGACCTGGCCAAAGGCAAGACGACCACCGCATCATCGATCGAAAAAGCCGGCCTTGAAGCGCCTCTGGCAACGGACGGAAGCGCCTCTACACGGTGGAGCAGCAGTTTTGCCGACAACCAATGGATCGCGATCGACCTCGGCACCGCGACGGTCATCGGCGGTGTTCGATTGGCGTGGGAAGCCGCGTACGGCAAGAGCTACAAGATCCAGGGCTCAAACAACGCGTCGAGCTGGACGGATCTATTCTCGACCACCACCGGCGACGGCGGGGTGGACAATATCACCATCAACAATACGACAGCGTGGCGTTACGTTCGGATCCTCGGCCTGACGCGCGGGACGAAATACGGCTTCTCGCTATTCGACTTCAACGTCTACGGAGCCGGCAGCACGATCCCGACTGATCCGCCGCCGAGCCAGAACACGGGGTCGATCAGCGGATACGCGTTCAACGACACCGACCGCAACGGCGTCCAGAACGGCACCGAAACCCGCGCCGCCGACAAGGTGATCTACATCGACGCCAACAACAACGGCAAGCTCGACAGCGGCGAGCTGCAGAAGACCACCGACAGCAACGGCAACTTCTCCTTCACCGGCCTCGCCCCCGGCCTTTACCGCGTCCGCCGGGTGTATCCGAACGGCTACACCTACTCCACCCTCCTCCGCGACATCACCCTGGCCGCCAATCAATCGGTCACCGGCGTCACCATCGGCAGCCAGACGACGTCGGGAGCGGTGACGCCGAAGGCTTAATCCACGAATCTTCGCGAATCGACACGAATGAGATTTAGCCACAGATGGGGCACCGATGAACACAGATAAATGATATTTGAGACCTCTGATGAACTACCCCTCCTTCCGTGTTCGTCATGCCGAGGTACTCTCCGAGGCATCTTCCCGACCGGCATCGCGACGCCGATTCGCCGTTCGGACAAGACCCCTCGGAGTACTCAGGGTGACATTCAGGAGGGGGTTGGATGAATCAGAGGTCTCATTTCTGATCTGTGCTTATCGGTGCCTCATCTGTGGCTAAATCTCATTCGTGTCGACTCGTGAAGATTCGTGGATAAAAAGCAGCGGCGTGCCCGGAACGCCCGGACACGCCGCTTGCACACCGTAATTTGTTGCACCGCCGAAGGTCGAATCGTACGTCTTATTTGACGGTCACCACGCTGCCGAGGCGGGTGGTCCGGGTGGTTCGAACGCCGACGTTGTTGCTCCAGTTGTAACCATCCCAGTTGGCGAGGTAGAACCGAGTAGCGCCTTCGGGCACGATGAAACGTTGCGGCTCGCCGCTGTCGCGCTTTCCGTCGCCGATGAAGAAGACCTGCCCGATCTTCGGCTCAAGCTTTTCAAAGTTACGATCTGACGCGTTGCTGAAATCGAGGGCAGCGGGGGCCTTGGCATTGGCCGGCAGTTCGTCGGTCAGGAACACGCCCACCAAGGCGTTAATTGGGGCGTGCAGGTTGCTCTTGCCGTGTTCCGGCGCCATATCGTTGCCCCCCGAGCGGCCACTCCAGTTCTTCACCAGCCACGACGTGTTGCCATCGGGATTGAAACGTTCTTCCCACGTGTAGTTGTTGTTCGCGCCGCCTTCGATGTTGTCGAACGCCAAGGCTTCGCCAGGCTTGATGCTCATGGCAACCTGCGGCGGCGACTGGTACGGAGCGCGATCGCCAGGGCCTTCCGGGTTGTTCGCACTGGAAATCGTGCCGTTCGGCATGCCCGCGAGGTACGGAGTAGCGGTAGCGGGAACGGTGGTGTCGATCACCTGCGGGCTGATCAACATCGAGATCGACTCGGCCTGCACATCAAAGCTCTTCTGGCCGAGAATCTGGGCGAAAATCGTCGGGACCGCATTGCCACGGGCCGCGGTGCGACGGCCGATCACGCGGACGGCGTTGGCGTTGGCAAGGTTGGAGTTGCTCAACTTCGTGAACTTGCGCGTAGAAGTGTTCCAATTGCCGAGTTCGATGTCTTCGGCTTGGTTGAGCACCAACGACGAACCATCGACGACGTTCTCAGAGGCGGCCGCGCGGGCACCGGCAACAGCAGCGCTCGGACCATTGGGAAGCAGCATCGCAGCATTGCGCGAGGCCGCATCGACGGCGGCTCGCATCTGCGATTTGGCGACCTGAACACGACCCCAGTCCACCGCTAAGGACGTGATCCCGAACAGGCCAACCATGATCACGGAACTGTAGAGGAGCGATACGCCTCGCTTACGGGTGTTAAGGGTGGTGTGCATACGATCAACATTCACCCGATCCCAGCGAAAGCGAGGATGTTGTGCTGCTGATAACGCATTCGCGCTGTTAAGCCCGGCAAGTTGTACAACGCGTATGAGCGGACGGACGGAGTGCGCCCGGCGTCGCCTGCGACATTCGTCTTTGCTTTACCAGATTCACACGCTCAGTCCGGGGATCGATTCAGAAAGGCGAGCATGTCATCCCGGCCCATGAAATCGCCGGTTTTCAGAAGGTCGCCGTTCGAATCGACGATGCGGATCGCCGGGATGCCGGTGATGCCGTACCGCATCGCCGGTGCGGCGGCGCCGGGCTGATCAACGTCAAGGAGGACCGGGACGTAGCCGGACACGATCGCCTCGCGAACCCGATCGTCTGGCCAGACGTCGTGCTTCATCACCTGGCAAGGCGGACACCACGAAGCCGTAAAATTCAGCAACACCGGCTTTCCGCTCTGGCGCGATTCGTCCAACGCCGCTCCGTAATCCGTCCGCCAGCCAATGCCATCGTCCGGCGGCGGCGTTCCGCGCACCTTGTAATAATTCCCCTTCAACGACGGCCATGCGATCCAGGCCGCCGCGCCCAATACCAATAGCCATAGCAGCGGTGTCAGCCGAATCCGCCTAATAAGCCCGCCGCCGGCGGCCGGTTGGTCTGGTAGGGGTCGATGTTGATCCGAAGTATTGCCCATGGGGGCGCGCCGTTGTGCGTGACGATTATAGCGCGGTTTGCGGTTTCGTCTCGCCGCAATCCCCCCCGATGGTCACATCATCGCAGAACGAACGGCGTATGGCCGTCGTTGGTGTGGCCGCAGTACATGCAGCGTTCCTGGCGGGCCGACTGCTTGCGTCCGCAGTTCAGGCACGGCCTTACCGTGGCGCCTTCGGTGATCCTGCCGTCGCGAACGCCGTCGCGGAGGTCGATCTCCTCCATCTTCCTCATCAATTGCTCGTCCGTCAGGCCCAGCCGCTGGCAGACCAGCTCCCACATCGCCATGTTCGCCAGCGCCAGCCGCTCCACCGACCGGCGGAGGTAGCGGTTTTCCATCTTGGCGTTATCCGCCTGCCGCGCCGCCCCGTCGGCGCGATCCTGCGCCTCGTTGATCCGCCATTCCTGCCGCAAGTCCCAAAGGATATCGATCATGACGGCATGATATTCGACGCAATGCATCTGCCTAGCGATTAGAAACGGACGTCGATTCTCGACCGTCAATCTTCCTCGATCAGCACCGCGTCTTCTGGGTGAAGCTGGCACCAGATCTTTTCGCCTTCGTGGCAGGCGAACTCCATGAGGCCTTCATTGGCGACGAGGACGGTCAGCTCAAGTCCGCCTTCGGTGCGGACGGTGAGTTCGTCCGTAGCGCCTTTGAAAATCTCCTCGATGACGGTGGCCTCGAAGACGTTTTCGCCGTCGGGGCGGGCTGGGGTGACATTGATCTTCTCAGGGCGGATGCTGACGAGGGCGCGCGTGGACTCGGGACAGAAGCCGTTGGTCTTCACTTCGAGTTCCAGCCCGCCTTCAAGTTTCACGCGAACGATGCTGCCCATGCGGCCGAGCACCTCGGCGCCGACGATATTGGCAAGGCCGATGAAGTTGGCGACGAAGGTCGTCTTGGGATGGTGGTAGATCTCGTCCACGGTGGCCAGTTGCTCGATCCGGCCCTTGTTGATGACGGCGATTCGGTCGCTCATCGTGAGGGCTTCTTCCTGGTCGTGCGTGACGAAGACGAACGTGATGCCGAGCTTGGTCTGCAGACGTTTCAGTTCCACCTGCATGGTGTGGCGGAGCTTGGCGTCGAGCGCGGAGAGGGGCTCGTCAAGCAGGAGCACCTTCGGGCGGTTGACGATCGCCCGGGCGAGCGCGACGCGCTGGCGCTGGCCGCCGGAGAGCTGGTTGGGCTTGCGCTCTTCCATGCCCGCCAGCGCGACCATCTGCACCGCCTCGGCGACGCGCTGGTCCATCTCCGGCCGGGCGACCTTCTTCATCTTCAGCCCGAACTCGATGTTTTCGCGGACGGTCAGATGTGGAAACAGGGCGTAGCTCTGAAAGACCTGATTCACCTCGCGCCGGTAAGGCGGCAGGGCGGTGACATCGGCGCCGTCGAGCAACACCTGGCCGCTGGTGGGGGTTTCAAAGCCGCTGATCATGCGGAGCATCGTCGTCTTCCCACAGCCGGACGGCCCGAGCAACGTGAGAAACTCGCCCGCCGCGATCTGCAGGTCCACGCCATCGACAGCGGTAAAGCTGCCCCACTGCTTGCGGACTTTTCGGAATTCAACCATCGGTGTCATGCGGCTCCTGCCATTCTCGGCGTTTGCGAGATGTTTAATGTCGAGTGTCGAATGCCGAATGTCGAATAAGGGCGATATCGCATCATTCGACATTTCTCATTCGACATTCGACACTTCATTCAGCCCTGCTTGATCACGAGCGTTCGGAGTTCGGTCATATCTTCCATCGCCCATCGCGGCCCTTCACGGCCGAAGCCGGAGTCTTTGACGCCGCCGTAGGGGAGATTGTCGATGCGGTAAGTCGGCGTCTGGTTCACGAGCACCGAGCCGACCTCCAGCGTGTGAAACGCCTTCATGATCCGGCCGATGTCGCGCGTATAGATGCCGGCCTGCAAACCATACGGGCTGTCGTTGGCCTGGCGGAGTGCGTCGTCGAACGAATCGTATGCCGACAACACCGCCAGCGGTGCGAACGCCTCCTCACGGCAGATCGGGTGGTCGGCCGGGACGTTTTCGAGCAGCGTCGGCTCGACGCACGGCCCCGACGCGCCGCCGCCGCCGGTCAAAATCGTTGCGCCAAGCGAGCGGGCGCTGTCGATCAGCGATACCACCTTGTCCCGCGCCTCGGCGGTGATCATCGGGCCGACCAACACGTCGCGCTGCCGCGGGTCGCCCGCGCGGATCTTCTCTTTCGTGTATGCCACCAGTGCTGACTTGAATGGGCCATAGATCGACCGATGCACCAGCACGCGCTGCACGCTGATGCACGACTGCCCCGCGTTGCCAAAGACGCCCGCCGCGATCGCGGGGACGGCGTCGGCGAGGTTCGCATCCTCGTGAACAATGACGGCCGCATTGCCGCCAAGCTCAAGCGTCACCTTTTGCTTGACGGCCTTCTGCTTGATCGACCAGCCCACCTTCGCGCTGCCGGTGAAGCTGACGACCTTCACCCGCTCATCGTCGATCGGCCTGGCCGCCAGTTCGTTCGGCACGACGACGACGTTCACCTGTCCTTCGACCGTGCCTGCCTCGGCGATGATCTTGCCCAGTTCGATCGCCGACAGCGGCGTGCGCGGCGACGGCTTCAGCACGATCGACGCCCCACACGCGATCGCCGGCGCCAGCTTGTGCGCGACGAGGTTGAGCGGAAAGTTGAACGGCGACATCCCGTACACCACCCCCGCCGACACGCGCTTGCTGATCGCGACGTAGCCCGCGCCGGCGGCATACGCGCCGGCATCGAGCGTTTCACCCGGCCAGCGCCGGGCCTCGTCGGCGGCGGACGAGAACGTCACCGCCGCGCGGGCGACTTCCCCCTCGGCAAGCGTGATCGGCTTGCCCGCCTCGGCGACGATCAGCGCCGCCAGTTCGTCCTTCCGCTTCTCGATCGCCGCCGCCACGCGCATCAGCACCGCGGCCCGCTCGTGCGGCGGCTTGGCGCGCGTTTTCTCCAGCGCGCGGTCGGCCACGTCGATCGCGCGGTCCAGCTCCCCCTCGCTCGCGAACGGTAATGCCGCGAGGACGGATTGATCAAACGGGTTTCGCACGACAAGGTCAGTCATAACGTCGTCTCACAACACCTGCTTACGCCGTCGCCCGGCGGCGCGTTCCGAAGTAGTAGATGAGCACGAAGATCAACAGCAGCACTGTGCCCAGCGCGGCGCCCAATGGCATGTTGCGAGCGCGGGTGGTGAGTTGTTGGATCTCATTTCCAATCATCTGCACATTGTGTCCGCCAAGTATGTCATTGACGGCGAACATGCCGATCGCGGGGATGAACACCAACAGCACTCCCGCAATGATACCCGGCTGCGTCAGCGGCAAAATCACGCCCCAGAACGCCCGCAATGGCCCCGCGCCAAGGTCCAGCGCCGCCTCCACCATCGCGTTATCCAGCCGTTCGACGCTTCCGTAGATCGGCAGGATCATGAACGGCAGATACGTGTAAACCAGGCCAATCATGACGGCGGTGGGCGTATCTTTGAGCATGATGGGCTCGCCGATCACGCCCATCCACTGAAGCGTAGCGTTGAACAGGCCGTTGTCGGATAGGATGGTGATCCACGCGTACGTTCGCACGAGGAAGCTCGTCCAGAACGGAATCATGACGAGTATGAGCAGCAGGTTGCGGACCGACTCCGGGCTGCGGCCGATGAAGTACGCCGCCGGGTAACCGATGAGCACGCAGATGATCGTCGATAGCCCGGCGTAGTTAATCGAATCGACGATGATCTTCAGCAACCGCCCGCCCTCGCCAGACGAATCGGCAAAGACGTTGATCGCGATCCAGAAGCACGCCAGAAACGTTGCCGCGCCGATGCGCCCCTGCACCTTGCCAAGCAGTTCCGCCAGCCACATCCATTGACGACCGAGATAGCGGATCGCCAGCACGATCACCGCCGCCGCCACGCCGCCGGTGCCGAGCGCCAGGCTGAAGGCTTTCACATAAGGCGGGCGGAACAGGTCAACGTAGTTCTGCAATGTGAAGACGAACGTCGCCTGTCCGGTGTCCGGGTTTCGCTCCGAAAAACTGTAGACGACCATGATCGCCGCCGGCACGACGACCAGCGCCACCAGCCAGACCAGCATCGGGGCGATGAGGAGCAACCCCATCGTCCCCGGCCGGCGGCGGGTGTCGAGGTCATCGGTGGGCGGCGGCGTAACGGCAGCGGGCATGGGGGCTTACTCCTCTGCACAGGGGCAGCGGACACCGAGCGCGATCACTGGCCCTTCAGATCGCTGAACATCTTTTCCACCTCCGCCATCATCTCGCCGATGTCCCTGAACGTCGCGAGTTTTTCCTCGTTGGCGGGGAAGCTGGCGGGATTTTTCAAGGAGTCTTCGTCGAGGATCTTACGGGTTTCGGCGTTGGGCGTGGTGTACGGGAAGGCTTCCCAGATTTCCTTGCCCACCTCGGGCTTGAGGATGTAGTTCATGAACTTCAGCGCCGCGTCCTTGTTCTTGGCCGACGCGGGAATGCACAGGCTGTCGATGAACTTATGCGCGCCTTCTTCCGGCAACACCCACTTGAACTTCTCGTCTTCCTGGATCAAGAGCGCCGCCTCGCCGTTCCAAACGATGCCGACGTCCACGTCGCCCGCCTGAAGCGCGGTCTTGGGGCTGTCGGAGTCGAAGCTGCGCACCAGCGACATCCACTTCTGCATCTGCGGGCGGATCTTGGCCAGCGTCTCCTTCGTTACGTCGTTGACGTCGATGCCCTGGCTCACCATCACCCACGATGCGAACTCGCGCGAGTCGTCGAGCGTCACGATGCGCTTCGCGTACTTATCGACGAACATCGTCTTGAAACCGGTGATCGGGTCCTTCACCTTCTCGGAGTTGTAGACAATGCCCACCGTGCCGGCCATCCACGGCACGGTGTACTTGTTGCCGGGGTCGTGCGGCATGTTCAAGTACATGGGCATGACGTTCTTGAGGTTCGCAACCTTCGAGTGATCGATCTCGGCCAGCAGCTTCTGCTTCACCAGCGCTTCGACCGTGTACTCCGAAGGCACGATCAGATCGTAATTCGCGCCGCCGGCGAGCAGCTTGGTCACCATCTCTTCGTTGCTGGCGTAGCTCTCGTAGGTGACCTTGATGCCCGTTTCCTTGGTGAAGCCGTCGAGCACCGATTGCGGAACGTATTCCGACCAGGCGAACAGGTTCAGCTCCTGGGCGAGCGTCGACACCGAAGTCATACACACGGCCGCTGCGGCCACGAGGGATGCGACGAGCGATTTCATTTCAGACCTCCTGAAGATTGGGTTAGACAGTGTTGGGCGACGGTTCGATTGTGCATGGATTATTTCGCGCGTTCATGTCGCGTGGCCCGCCACTTCACCAGTTCGCTGGCCAGCACGAGGACCATCGTGCCGGCGACCAGCAGCGTGGAGACGACGTTGAGCATCGGCGTCGGCCGCTTGACGTTATTGTAGACCTCGATCGGAAGCGTGTTGATCCCAGTGCCCTTGGTGAAATAGGTGACGACGAAGTCGTCCAGCGACAGCGTCACCGCCATCAGCCCGCCGCTGATCACGCCGGGCAGCAGGTAGGGCAAGATCACCAGCCGAAACGCCTGAAATGGCGTGGCGCCGAGGTCCATCGCCGCCTCTTCCAGCGACTGATCCAGCCCCGCCAGCCGCGCCTGAACGGTGATCAGCACGTACGGAAAGCAGAACGTGATGTGCGACAGGATCATGCTCGCATACCCAAGCGTGATGCCCACCGTGACGAAGAACACCAGCAGGCTCACGCCCATGATGATCTCCGGCACGATCATCGGCACCGCCACCAGGGTGTTGATCGCCTGGTGTGCCCGATATCGATACCGATAGATGAGCCACGCGCCCGCCGTCCCAAGGATGACCGAGCCCACCGTGGATGCGGCCGCGATGATCAGGCTGTTCCAGATCGATTGGCGCAATTTCGGCACCGTATCGACGATCGCCCGGACGCGGCTTTCGCGCTGGGCCTTGTTCTTCATCGGGCCGCTGCTGCCGACGACCTCTTCCAGCGTCGCGCGGTCCTGCGTGAAGAACGCGCGATACCACGCCGTCGACGCGCCGTGCCACACAACGTTGTTCTCCCGCGCGTTAAACGAGAAGACGACGAGCACGATGATCGGCAGGTAAAGGAAGAGGAGGACAACGCCGGTCCAGATCCCCAGCAACCACATGACGCCCTTCATTCCACCGGGGATCGGCAGGCGCGCCAGCCAGGATGGGGCGGAATGTCTTGTGGCCACGGCACTTGCGGTTATCAATGCGGCCGGTCGCGAATGCAAGAAAAAACGTGCGCACGAACAGCCGCGCGACCCGCTATCCTCTCGGCCGATTCTACGCCTTCATCTGGACGACCTGCTCGTTTGTGACAAACCGCACGAACCCCCGCCCGCCCGGCCGACCGTTGCCGCTGGATTTCCACCCGCCGAACGGAAGCGTGCTGGGCGAAAACGTCGTCGCGAGATTTTGATAGACGTTCCCGGCCTCCAACGCGTCCGCCAGCTTGAGGAATCGATCGCGATCGGGCGTGAAGACGCTGGTGGTTAACCCGTAGTCCGTCGCGTTTGCTAGTTTCACCGCCTCCGCATCGCTGCGCGTGGGGACGACCAACGCCACGGGCGCAAACACTTCCTCGCGGAATAGTTCCAGCCCGACAGCCCGCTCCGCTTCCGCCCGCGCAACGGCGGGCAGGACGTAGTGGCCGCGCTTGTTGCCTGCCACCTGTTCGGGGGCCCCGCCGAGAACAATCCAGTCGAGTGGCTGGGCGATGGTGTCGAGATACCGGCGCCTGGCGGCCTCGGTCACCACCGGGCCAAGGCGCGTGGCATCATCCAGCGGATCGCCGGGCACAAATGTTGCCAGCTTCTGTTTCAGCAGGTCGATGAAGCGGGCTTCGACCGTGTGATCGACCAGCACGCGGCTGGTGGAGTTGCAACGCTGGCCGGCGGTCAAACACATGGCTTCGGCGACCGCGGTGGCGGCAAGATCGAGGTCGGCGTCGTCCCGCACGATCGCGGCGTTCTTGCCGCCGAGTTCGAGCGCGACGTCTTTGCCCAGGTCGTCCGCCGTCGCGCCCGCAATCGCCTTGCCCGCCGCGACCGATCCGGTGAAACAGACCGACCGCACCGCCGAGTGCGAGACGAGCGCCTGCCCGACCGCCGCCCCACCCTGAACCACCTCAAACACGCCCGGCGGGAAGCTTTCGCGCATCAGATCGCCATACGCCTGGCACACCCCCGCCGCCAGCGGCGAGGGCTTGAACACAACCGTATTGCCGGCCAGCAAGTACGCCGTGATCGCGCCGTGCGCCAGATGAACGGGAAAATTAAACGGCCCGATCACCCCCGCCACCCCCCGCGCCCGCCGGCGGATGACGTTCGGGTTTGTGCAGTCCGACTCCGTGCTGTCCGCCAAGTGTCGCTTCGCGTCCGCGATCGCCAGATCGATCTTCGCGACGACCGCCCCGACCTCGCCACGAGCCTCGGTGATCGGCTTGCCCGTCTCCAGCGCAATGCCACGGGCGAGTTGCTCCTTCTGCTCCGAAATCCGCCCCTGCGCCGCCTTCAGGCATCCCACCCGCTCCGCCGCCGGCGTCGTGCGCCATCGCTCAAACGCCTCGTCAGCACGCCCCACCGCGGCCGACGTGTCGCCATCCGCAACATCGGGCAGTTGGATCGATAGATCGCCAGGAGAAAGTCTCATAAGGGGTCTCCCGTGCCAAGGCCGCGGGCATTCCGATCGTCCGCCTTATTGTATCCATCCGTGACAAATGAGCAGATAAAGGCTGAGCGCTCGATCCGAACAGCGTGACGTCCATGACTTAATCCATGTTTAGGAGCACTGTATTTTTAAATCCGATGCGACAATTTGCGCCATCCTTACCGTTTATTCCGTCTGGGTGAGTAAGAAAGTCGCGTTACACTTCCGCCGATAGGAAACGAGGACGTGTAAGCACGGAAAGGCATCATGATTCACCCCTGGCACGACGTTACGCCCGGCGAGGACATTCCGCAGGAATTCAACGCCGTGATCGAAATCCCGTTTGGATCGAGCGTGAAGTACGAACTCGACAAGCAGAGCGGGCTGATCAAGCTCGACCGCGTGCTGTTCAGCGCGGTCTTCTACCCCGCCAACTACGGCTTCATCCCCCAGACGCTGGCGGAAGACGACGACCCGATGGACGTGCTGGTGTTCTGCCAGGAGACGGTCGTCCCCCTCACGCTCATGCACGCCCGCACGATCGGCCTGATGACCATGATCGACGGCGGCAAGAAGGACCACAAGATCATCGCCGTCGCCACCGAAGACCCGGAGTACAACAGCTACCGCGAGGCCAGCGAAATGCCCCCGCACCGCCTGATGATGCTCCGCCGTTTCTTCCTCGACTACAAACACCTCGAGGGCAAGCAGGTGGAAGTCGAGGAGATCCAGAGCGCCGGCGCCGCCTATCCGGTCATCGAAGACGCGCTCGCCCGCTACTCGCGCCAACGCCGCAAGGGCTTCCCGGCAAAGTAGAAGTTCGGTTCGTTCCATCCGAGAATTACACGGTCGTGGGGGGGGGGGG
>JBBCIV010000188.1:0-20877 GCA_037189665.1 Phycisphaerae bacterium
CTGCGACGCCTGCGTCGCCCATTCGAGCGGACGGAATGGGCGACGCCGGCGTCGCAGCGACGAAGGATGGTCCGTCCAGCGTCGATCTCACGTTGCTGGCTTTGTGGTCGCAGTCGCCGAATCCGAACGTCGTTGTGTCGGGCAGGAGCGTTCGCAGGCCGGCATCGTCGCCGTTGACGAGCACGAATCGATCTCCACGCAGGCCGGCCACGATGTCGGCGTTCTCGCGCCGCACGCCGTCCAGCGTTTTGAAAAATTCCAGATGCTCCTCGCCGATGCTGGTGATGACGGCGATGTCGGGCTCGCACATCAGCGACAGGTGTCTTACTTCGCCGGGATGGTTCGTGCCGACTTCGACGACGACGAAGTCGTCTCCAGGCTCGGCCGCGAACAGCGTGAGCGGCACGCCGATGTCGTTGTTGAAGCTCTTGGGCGACATCGATCCTTTCAGTCGCGTCGAAAGCACGGAGTGGACGAGGTGTTTCGTCCCCGTCTTGCCGTTGCTGCCGGCGATGGCGATCACCTTCGTCTTAACAAAATGCCGGCGAACGAAGTTGGCGAGCCGGCCCATGGCGAGGCGGGTGTCATCGACGAGGATGGCCGCGTGCCGCGTGCCGCGCGCCGCGTGGGATGCGTCGTCTTCCGCTCGGCACGCGGCACTCGGCAAGTGAACGAGCGTGACGGTGGCGCCCGCGGCGCCCGCTTTCTCGACGTGTTCGTGTCCGTCGAACGTTTCGCCTTTGAGCGCGATGAAGAGGCTGTCCGGCCGCATCGCGCGCGTGTCGGTGCAGACGCAGGTGACGGCCGTCTCAGGGTTGCCCGCGACGACCCGCCCGCCGGTGGCGGTGGCGATTTGGTGGGCGGTGAGGGGCGACATTTACGCTCTCGCCCACGCGGTGATCGCGCGGCTGGCCTCTTCGACGTCGTCGAAGTGGTGCCTGGTCGTGCCGACGATCTGGTAGTTCTCGTGGCCCTTGCCGGCGATGAGGACGACGTCGCCCGCCTCGGCGTCGCCGATCGCCTGCTCGATCGCCTTTCGGCGGTCGGCTTCGACGACGAGGCGCTTGGTGTTCTCGATCGAGAAGCCGCCGACGATCTCCGCGAGGATGGATTGCGGGTCTTCGGTGCGGGGATTGTCGCTGGTGACGTAGATGACGTCGGCGATCTTCTCCGCGACGTGCGCCATCCGCGGACGCTTGGTGCGGTCGCGGTCGCCGCCGCAGCCGAAGACGACGCGGAGCCGGTTCTTCGCCAGCGGGCGAAGCGCGCTCAGCACGTTTTGCAACGCATCATCGGTGTGGGCGTAATCGACCAGCACCGCGAACGGCTGCCCGAGCGATACCGGTTCCAGTCGGCCAGGCGCCCCGCGGGCGGTCCGCAGGGCGCTGGCGGCCTGGTGGATGCTCAATCCGAACACCTCGCAGCATAGCGCGATGGCGCACAGGCTGTTCTCGATGTTGTGCCGCCCGATCAGCTTCAGGGAGACTTCGGTCTTTCCGTCGGGGGCGTTCAGCACGTAGCTCGTGCCGTGCATCGACACCGCGAAATCGACCGCGCGGTAGTCGGCCGGCCGCCTGATGCCAAAGGTGACCACGCGCGCCTCGCACCGGGCGATCATCTTCTCGTGATGCGGATCATCGACGTTCACCGCCGCCACGCCGTCGGCGGGCAGGTTGGCGAACAGCCGCGCCTTGGCGGCGGCGTAGCGGTCGAGCGTGCCGTGGTAGTCGAGGTGGTCGCCGGTGAGATTGGTGAAACCCGCGCCGGCATAGCGGGCGCCGTCGGTGCGGAACTGGTCGAGCGCGTGGCTGGACGTCTCGATCGCGCAGGCCCGGCAGCGATTCTTCTTCATCGCCGCCAGCAGTTCGGCGACGTGGATGGCGCTGGGCGTGGTCATGTTCGCCTCGAGCCGACGGGCGCCGTCGTCGATCTCGACCGTGCCGATCATCCCGCACGTCTTGTTCACGTGCGCGAGGATGTGGCGGACGAGGTAGGTGACGGTCGTCTTGCCGTTGGTGCCGGTCACGCCGACGAGGCGGAGGTCGTGGGACGGATGGCCGTAGAACGCGTTGGCGAGCGTTGAGGTCGCCAACGCCGCGTTTTCGACGATCACCTGCGGCAAAAGGACGCCGTCGATGGGCGACTGGGTGATCACCGCTGCCGCGCCGCGGGCCTGGGCATCGCGCACGAACTGGCTGCCGTCGAGCCTGGTGCCCGGGCGGGCGATGAACAGGTCGCCGGCGCGCACCAAGCGGGAGTCTTCCTGAATGCCGTCGATCGCCACGTCGGGGATCGCGTCAAGCGGGGGCTGCGGGTCTAGATATCTGAGCAGGGAATGCAGCCGCACGGGGAACCTCCTTGTTCCAATGGTGCTGACCGACCACGTGACGCAGGCCACCATGCCCGCGGCGGCGCGAAAATATCACACGAGGTCATCGGCGGCAATCGACAAACAGGAATGCGCCAAGGCGAAGTTGTGTTCTGAACAGGGGAGCCGAGGAGATGCAGAGCGCAAAAAAAGCCACGCGGCAGAAGCAGGGGCGCGTTGGTCGGGGAGGGCGCACCGGTCTGCAAGCAACCGCGTGGAGATCGTTCAGCCACCTTCTAATTCGGAAGAAAGCAGCTTGATTTTTTCTATTACAGCGGCATTAAAAATGGGCTGCTGTAGATTTTTGATTTTAGCTTGGTTTTTCAGGCTTTCAAGCAGGCGAACAAGATTGCACACAACTCCGAAGAACGAGGTATTACTGAAACGATGTTAAAAGCACAGTTTACGACGTGTTGCAATGCTTCGCTACGAAGTTTCGGCAAGAACATATTGATTTCTATAGATTTAAGAAACCGGTTGGTGAGCGGCTTTTTTCGTTGATAAGATGGGGTAGCCGGAGATAGGTGGATCGGCGATATACTGCCCGTCTGATGTCGGCTGACACCACTGAACTGCGGGCAGGATTTTCGTGGGCGACCCACGACGATGCCGGCCGGCGCGTTGTTTATAAGCGCTTGCCAGACGATTGCTGCCCGCGCGGTCAGCTCCATCCCAACGTCAAGCTCCGGCTTCAACGCCTCCGCGAACTTCCGTTAGGGTCGTTCGTCAACATCTTGGGCGTCGAACGCACCGAAAGAGGGGTGGCGATGGTCAGCGAATGGGTCGAAGGCAAGCCTCTCGACCAGGTGCCCGAGGTCGACCGCCCTCGCCTGTTGCGCGAATTGCGCCTGGCAGTGATGTCCATGCACCAGCACGGGATGGTTCACGGCGCCATCAAGCCGGCAAACGTCATCATTGATGCCGGCGGACAGCTAAAGTTGATCGATCCCAGCCCGCTTTTACACGACGACCCGAAAATCGATCTTCGGGCGATCGACGCCTTGGAGCACAAATCCCACGTTTTGCCCTCCAACAACTCCGCCAGTGCCTCAAAGGAGGACGTCGCTGACCATCAATATCGTCAACGGACGCTCTGGCTGGCGGTAGCGCTGGCTGTGGTCGCGATGGGTGTCGCGATCGGAATGTCGGTCTACCTGAGCGAATGAAATGCACGTCCTGGGCCGATTGCTGGATCCGCAACTCGTCGAGTCGCTCAACCACCTGGCGCTCAGCGCCAGAAGGGTGGTGGAGGGCAACACCATCGGTCTGCACCGCAGCCCGGTGAAGGGCGCCAGCGTCGAGTTTCGTCAGCACCGCCTATACGTTCCCGGCGACGAGCCTCGGCGGATCGATTGGCGCGTTCTGGCGCGTTCCGACCGCGCGTTCGTAAAGGAGTTCGACGAGGAAACGAACCTGCGCGCCACGATCTTCCTCGACGCCAGCGGATCGATGGGCTACGGCAAGCCGAGCAAGTTCGACTACGCCGTCCGCCTGGTGGCAGGATTGGGCTACCTGATGCTCGCCCAGACCGAGGCCGCCGGCCTGGCGATCGCACGCGATGCCGGCGGCGAATACCTCGCGCCGGCGGCGGCGTCGACTCAGTTGGCGCGCATCGTCGATCTGTTGGAACGCGTCACCTGCGAGGGCCCGACCAATCTCGACCGCGCCCTCCTCCGCACGGCCGACCGGATGGATCGGCGGTCGCTGGTGATCATCGTGTCCGATTTTATGCAGCCGGTCGATGCGCTTCGTCGCGGGCTGGCAAGGCTTAACCACGATCGGCACGAACTGGTGCTCGTCCGCCTGCTGCACCCCGACGAGATGACGTTCCCGTTCCGGTCGTGGGCGAGGTTTCGCGGGCTGGAAGGCGAATCGCCGCGGCTCATCGAAGGGCCGCAGGTGCGCAAGACGTATCTGGAGAACTTCAGGCGTCACGAAGACCAGCTCAAGCAGGTCTGCCGATCGCTGAAGGCCGACCTGTTGACCTGTCCGGTCGATCAGCCGCTGCTGGACGCGGTGATGGCGGTGGTGAGGAGGCGCGGATGAACGCGCCGCGCCTGCGACACCACCGTCTTTCCGCGAGGGAGGCGGCCGCATGTTCTTGAACGTCGTCATGCTTGCGGGCATCTCGGCCGCCGCGCTGCCGATCGTGCTGCACCTGCTCAGCCGCGCGCGTTATCGCCGCGTGGAGTGGGGCGCGATGATGTTCCTGGAGGACACCGAAACGCGCCAGCTCGATCGTTCGCGGCTGGCGCAGTACCTGTTGCTGTTGCTACGCGTGCTCGCCATCGCCACGATCGCGACGGCGTTCGCGCGCCCGGTCAGCCGGCACGCGTTTGGGCCGGGCGATGCGCAGCGTCTGGCGGTGGCGATCGTGATCGACGCCTCGCCTTCGATGACGCACCCGGAGCAAAGCGCGACGCGACTGGACCTCGCCCGCCGGGCCGCGCTGGGCATCCTTGGTCATCTGCGAAAGGGCGATCAGGCGGCGCTGGTGGTGCTGGGCCGGCCGGCGGATCGCGATTCGCCGCTGACGACGGATCTGCAGGACGTTGCCACGCGTCTTGCCTCGCTTGAGCCCGCGATGTCTCCCGCCGACCACGCCGACGGCGTCCGCCGCGCCGAATCGCTGCTGACCGCGGCAGGGGACGTGCCGCGCGAGATCTACCTCGTCGGCGATCGGCAGCACGGCGCCTGGAAACACGTCGAATCGATCGAAGACCGCTCGTCGCGCCGCATGCGCATCGTGGCGGTGCCCGTCGGCACGACGGAGAACGCCAACACGTGGATCGACTCGATCCAACTCACCGGCGGGCCCGCGATCGCCAAGCAGCCCATCGAGGTCGAAATCCGCATCCGTAACGGCGGGTCGGTGGCGCGCAGCGATCTGCCGGTGACGATCGCGTTGGACGACCGGGAACTCGACTCCACACGGCTGTACGTCGCCGCCGGCGCGACCGAAGTGTTGCGCCGCCCGATCACGTTGTCCCGGCCGGGGGCGGTGCTCGTGAAGGCGACGATCGGCGCGTCGGGCATCACCAGCGACGACGCCGCGCTGCTGGCGATCGACGTTTCCGAGCCCATGCAGGTCACGGTCATCTCCGGAGAAGCGAAGTCGCAGGTGGGCCGATCTCCGACGAAGGATTTCTCAGGTGAATCCGACTACCTTCGGCTCGCGCTCACGCCGCTTCAGACCGGAAAGAAACGCGGCGAAGACCCGTTCAAGTTTCGACTGCTGAGCGCCGACGAATGGCCGGACCTGGACGTGAAGAAGGATCGCGTGGTGGTGCTCGCGGACGTGGCGAAGGTCGATCCGCTGAGGCTCCGTGCGCTGGAGCAGTTCGTCTTCTCCGGCGGCGGACTGTTCCTGGCGCCGGGGGCGAGGACCGACGTGAACGCGTGGAACGAACAACTCTATCGCGGCGGCCAGGGCCTCGCGCCGGCGGCGATCGATTCGGTGCGCAGCGCGGGGGATGACGTCGTCCGTTTGATCGGCATCAGCACGTCGCACGAGGTCTTCGGCTTCTACGCCGGCCGGCCCGATCCGCTGCCGCCGGTGAGCGTGTTAAGATGGGCGAAGCTCGTCCCGCAGTCGACCGCCGGCGTGCTGGCGAGCCTGCAGAGCGGCGATCCACTGCTGGTCCAGAAATCCTTCGGCCGCGGGCGCGTTGCGGCAATGGCGATCCCGGTGGACGCCGACTGGTCGAATTTCGCCTACAGCAATCTGTATCTGCCCACCATGCAGTCGCTGGCGCGATGGCTCGGGTCGGCGGGCATGGCACACCGCAACATCGCCGCGGGGGAGGCGATCGAACACACGTTTGAATCGCCGCGGGAACGCGTGGCGACGGTCGTTCGTCCGGATGGGCGATCCGAGCGTGTGCCGATGTCGGCGAGCGGGGCGAGCGGCACCGTCATCTACCCCGACGCCGACCTGCCCGGCCGCTACACTCTCCGCGCATCGGGCAGTCCGCCGGCGGATTTCGTCGTGCGGTCGAACAACGAAGAATCGCAACTCGATTTGCTCGACGATGATCGCCTCCACGCCATCACGTCCGCCGCCGCGATCACGTTGGCGCAGCCGGACCAGCTCGGCGATGCGGTCGGACAGTCCCGACGGTCGACGGAACTGTCGCTCGGATTGCTCGCGCTCGGGCTGGCGTTCCTGGGCGTTGAGCTGATGCTCGCGCAGCGATCGATCCCGCCCGCGGAGGGGGCGTTGTGATGCCGCAGATCGCATGGCAACCGAGCTTTCTCGCGTGGCTCGTGCTCGCGGGCACACTGCTGGCGGCGCTACATGCTGCCGTCAGCTACGCCCGCGCGCGACGCGCGTTGGAGGGGCGATGGGTGCGGGCGATGCTGGTGCTTCGCCTGCTGGCGCTGGCGGCGCTGGCGGTGGCGGCGTTCCAGCCGACGCTGTGGATCAGCGCGACCTCGCCGCGCACGCCGCGCGTGGTGGTGATGATGGACGCGTCGCGCAGCATGGGCATCGTCGATCCCAACCGCACGCCCGCCGACCTGCTGCGGTTTGCCGAGGCGGTGGGACAGGTCAAACCCGTCCAGCGCGACCGGCCGACCGCCGATCTGATCGCGGGCCTTGTCGACCTGCTGCCTCGCCTGGCCGACCTGAGGAAAACGCGCCTCGACGGCGCGCAGGCAAAGACCGCCGGCCAGATCGATCCGCAGATCGGCCAGCGCGAGCGGGCGCAGATCGACGGCATCCGCGGCGCGATGGCGCTGCTGGCAGAGTTGGCCAGGGAGAATCCGTCAATCGAGTTCGCCGAGCCCCGTTTGCGGCAGATCATCAACGTGTCCGATGCCGACCTGCCTGAGGCGCCGCGATCCATGATCGAGCACCTGCTCAACGACCTGCGCCGCAAGCAGGAGCAGGCCGACGAGCAACTCATCCGGTCCGACGCCGGCGTTGCGGCGGCGGTGGAGGCGGCGAGGCGGAAATCGCGCATCGAGCTGGCCAAGCTCGGCGCCTCGAAGATATTCCGCGACGTACAGGGTCGCAGCCAGCCCGTCCTGCAACAGATGGCCGACTCGCTGAGGGCAGACGCGCTGGTGGACCTGCAGCCGGACGTGTCGCAGACGCCGCTCCTGTCGTCGATCCGACAGACGATCGAACGCCTCGGCCCGCGCGACGTGCAGGCGATCGTCCTTCTGACCGACGGCCGATCCACCGAGCCGCGCACCGCGATCCCGCCGCTGCTGAGCGCTGCGGGCGTGCCTGTGTTTCCGGTCCTCTGCGCGCCGGTCGATCGCCTGCCCGACGTGCGCGTCGTCGCGCTCGATGTGCCGCCGACAGCGCTGGTGGGCGAATCGATCCAGGCGACCGTCCGCATTCGGTCGCGGGGAGCGGAAGGCCGGCAGACGAAGGTCGCCCTCACTGACGGCGTCACGACGCAGACGCGATCGATCACGTTAAGTCCGAACGCCGACCTCGTGACGTTCGGCGTCCCCGCCGCCCAGCCGCCGACGATGAAGCTGACGGCGACAATCGAGCCGCTGAAAGGCGAGGCGCTCGTCGAGAACAACACGATCAGCAACGAGGTGACGGTCGTCGATCAGAAGATCCGCGTCATGTTGCTGGCCGGCACTAATGGATGGGACGTGCAATACCTGCGGAACATCCTCGGCCGCACGCCGTGGGTGCAGGTGGAGGAGCAGTCGATCCGCGGGACGGAGATGTGCCGCTTCAACGTCGCGCAGATATTGAACCAGGACGTGATCGTACTGGCGGGCGTGAAGCCGGCGTCGCTGTCGGCACAGCAGATCGACGCGATGCACCGCGCGGCGGCGGAGCAATCGAAATCGGTGCTGCTGGCAGGGATGGACCCGGAGTTATTGAGCGCCTACTCGCGGCAGCCGCAGTTGGCGGCGTTTTTGCCATACCGGCTCGATCAGTCCCCCGCATGGCGATCGGCGCCCGCCGACGAACCAATGCTGCGGCCAGTGCCGACGTCGCTAGCCGCGATGCTGCCGATGTTGAGGCTGGATGACGCCGCCGACGCGTCCGTCCGCAAGTGGCTTGCGCGGCCGCAGATGTACCGCGTGCTGGAGACCGGACAACTCAAGCCTCAGGCGACGGCGCTGCTGGTCGATCGCACGACGCAATCTCCTCTCCTGATCGAATCCGTCGTCGGCGCCGGGCGGTCGATGCTGGTATCGATCGACGAAACCTGGCGATGGCGGCGCGACGAGGGCGGCGATGTGCACGACCGCTTCTGGCTGCAACTCATCCGCCACCTGTGCGAGCCGCGGTACAACGTGGTGCGCGACGGGCTGTCGCTCGGGGTCGATCGCACGCGTGCTGCGGCGGGGCAGACGATCGACGTTCGCGCTCGTGTCCCGCTCGAGCCCGCCGATGCACAGCCGGCCATCGTGCTGCGCCAGGGGGATCGCGTGATCGAGACGCAGCCGGCGCAGGCGCTTCTCCCCGGCAGCGGCCGGTGGACGGCGCGGCTTACGCCCGAGATGCCAGGTGTGTACGACATCGTGCTGCAATACGACCGTCGCGAGGCGGCGGTGCGGGTGCAGGTCGATCCCGCGGACGAAGCCGAGATGGCCGACGTGTCGCCCGATCCCGGCCTGCTCCGCCAGATCGCCAGCGCTACCGGCGGGCGGATGTTCATGTTGCACGAGCTTGACCAGATCGCCGCGACGATCACGTCGCCGCAGACGGAGCGGGCCGATATCATCGAGTACGCGGTCTGGTGCAGCCCGTACCTCTTCGGATTCCTGATCGCCTGCCTCGGGCTTGAGTGGGCGCTTCGCAAGCAGATCGGATTGGTATGACGACCACGCAAACCCTCGACACCCTCATGGCCGAGTTCGTCCGCAGGCGAAGGCGATTGCGCGCCACCGGCGTCTGCTGCCTCGCGGTGACGGCGGCGATCGTGTGGCTGGTGGTGGCGTCGGTGATCGACCGCTTGCTGGCGCTGTCGCCCAATGTGCGGCTCCTGGCCTTGTGCGGGCTTGGCCTGCTGATGCTGCTGGCGGCGATGCGGATCGCGCAGCTCATCTTCTCGACGAAGTTCGACCGCCTCATCGCCGCCGCACAGATTGAGGCGATGACGCCGGCGCTGCGCGACCGCCTGCTCACCGTGGTCACGCAGCAGAACCTGCCCGCCTCCCAGCGCGGGAGCGAGGAGTTGACGGGCCTGCTTCGCCGCGATGCCGCCGAACTGCTCGCCCGTCGCCGGCCGGAGAAGTTGATCACGAATCGGTACATCGCGCCGGCGATCGCACTGCTGGTGTTCGTGTGCGTGGTGACGCTGGCGCTGGCGTTCGTCCCGTGGCTGGGGCTGCCGAAACTGCTCGCCCGCCAGGTGATGCCCTTGGCCGACATTCCGCCGGTGACGACGACGCACATTGAGGTGATCACAGGATCGGTCAGCCTGCCGCAGGGGCAATCGGTCGCGATCGTCGCCGATATCACCCACGCCGACGGCGGGGCGACGCTGCTCGTCGGGCCGGACGAACGATCGCTGCAGCCCGTCGCGATGGCGCAAACCTTCGCCGACCGCTTCGCCGTCACGTTGCCGGCGGTCGAGCGGGACTTGCTGTATCGCGTCCGTGCCGGGGATGCCATCTCCGCCCCTTTCACGATCCGCACGCTCACCCGGCCGGCGCTGGCGAAGCTGCGGTTGACCTTGGGATTTCCCGACTATCTTTCCCGCCCGCCTCTCACCATCGATTCAACCGATGGCCGTATTGAAGCGGTGCGCGGCACGAGGGTCGGCGTTCGACTGCAGGCGACCGAGCCGCTGAAAGATGCGACGCTCAAGTTTGGCGACGACGTCGTTCCGACGTTGCCCACCATCGATCCGTACGTCCGCGAGGCCACGTTTACCGTGAAGCGATCGGGCGCGTGGTCGATCGACATGCTCAGCCAGCGCGACGTTCAGGGCGGCGGGTTCGCCGAGATGCAGGTCGCCTGCGTCGATGATCGCCCGCCGATCGTGCAGTTCGTCCGCTCCGACCTCCGCCTCCATCCCAGCGACGTGGCGGCGGTGCCGTTTCAGGCGATCGATGATTTCGGCGTCGAAAAACTGCGGCTCGACGTGGCGGTGGGGGATAAGAAACTCGTCAGCCGCCAGGTTGACCTCGGCGCGGAACGCCGCATGATCCGCGACGTCGCGACGGTGGACCTGGCGCCGCACGCGCTGGTGTTCGGCGACGTCGTCAGCATCACGCTGACCGCGGTGGACGGAGCGGGGCAGTCGCGGGCGGGGGCGCCTTGCCGGGTGCTGCTCTCGCCGCGATCGGTCGATCCGCGCGTGCTCCGCCGTATCGATGCGATCGGCGACGCGCTCAAGCTTGCCGAAACCATCTCCCGGCAGCCGGCCGACTCGGCGTTGTGTTTGAGGACGCTGCTCCGCGTCGTCGCCGCCAGCGACACAACCGTGATGAGCGACTTCCTCGAGAAACAGGTCGACCGCGCGCAGGTCATCACCAGCGGGCAGGTGTGGGGCGCGCCTTCGTTGGGCGACTACGACAAGGATACGGTCGCCCGGCTGGTGGCGTCGCTGCGGGTCCTTCATCGCGGCGAACAGGCACGGCTGCTCCAGGCCGAACTGGAAAACCTTCGCGCCGCCGAACAACAGAAGAAAGACCTGACGAAGGCGGAACGCGACGCGCTCGTCCAGTCGGTGCAACGCGCGCGAGGCGAACTGGAGTCACGCCTGCGCGGGCTGCAGATTGACCCGAAGGCCGGCGACGTCGCCGCGCGGCTTCAAAGGCTGGTCGCAGCGTGCGACGAGCAACTGAAGGTCCAGGCCCGCCCGTCGGCGGTGTCGATCAGCGAGGAATGGGCGAAGCAGATCGAGCCGGATCGCCAGCGCGACCGCGTGGCGATCCTCGCGCAGGCGCAGGTGCTCCGCAGCGACGGCGATCTGCCGTGGGCGAAGGATTTGCAGACGATCGCGCGGGCGATGTCCACGCTGCGGATGAAATCGCAGAAGCCGCCGGAGGGTTTCGTGAAGGCGGTGCGGGCGGTGGAGGATTTGCACCTGGCTGCGCGGAAGCAATCGCCCGGCTGGGAAAAGCTGGTCGCGCCGGCCGAGGCGGCGAGGAAGCAGTTGCGGGAGTGGTCGGGGGAGAACGCGCCCAAGCCGGATTTCGCGCGATCGCCGTTGGAGACGTCGCTCGACGAATCGGCAAGGCTCGAAGAGGAGCATCGCCAGGCGATGGCCCGCGCAACGGAGGAGCCCGGCGACGCGCCAGACGGCCCCGAGAAGTGGCAGCCGCCTTCGGACGAGGAAGGCAAAGGCGATGCATCCGACGACCCGGCGGCCACGGAGGCGAAGCAGTTGTCGGCGATCGCGCAGCAGCAGCAGCGGGTGAACCGGCGCACGGAGTCTGCATCCGAGGCGGCGGCCAGGTCATTGTCGTCACAGCAGCAGCAGATCGCCGACGCGCTCGACGACGTCGAACGGGATCGCGAGGAGGACTTCTTCCAGAAGGACGAGGCGCCGCAGCGCGAACAGGCGTTGGAGGCGCTTCGGAGCGCCCAGCGGGCGCTGGCGGACCTGCCGCAGCAGGTGGCGGCGTTGCGGAGGCAGGCGGAGATGCTCGCGACGATGAAGCAGTCGCAGGACCGCGCCCAGGCCGCCGCCAAGAACGCCAGCGAGGCCGACCGCGCCGCCGCCGAGCGGGCGCTCGCGGAGGCGCAGAAGCAGGTCGATCAGGCGCGACAGCAACTCGGGCAATCGGCGTCGGGCGTGGCGTCGGGCACGAGCTCGTCATTGCAGTCGTCGGCCCAGCGGCTCGGCTCGCTCGGACTGCCGATGACCACCGGCGACAAGGAGCTGGGGTCGGCGATCGAGTCGCTTCAGAAGAGCCTCGCCGACGCCGACCTTGCGGCGGCGGAGCAGCAGCAGTTGAAGGTGTTGGATACGGTGGCGTCGCTGCAGGCGTCGTTGCGCGTGGCACAGCGGAAGACGGTGGACCGCGATCCGGTCATCGCGGCCCGGTTCTTCGCCGGCAAGGCCGCCGAGGCGCTACGGCAGGAGCCGCCGGACATGGTGGCGGCGCGCGAGTATCAGTCTCAGACGAGCGAAGCCCTCGATCGCGCCTGGGACGCCGCCATGGCGCGAAACGTCAAGGACAAGCTCGAAGGTCTGCCGGCGTTCCAGTCGTTGTTCTTCGACGAGTTCGCCTTCGACGGGATGGGCGGCGACGACGGGCCGATCCTCTCCCTGGACCGCACCGTCGTCGCCGAGTGGGGCCGCCTGCGCGACAAGCGCGATGCCAGCGCCACCGCCGGCAATGCCGCGTTCGTCCCGCCGGGGTACGAGGAGCAGTTGAAGCTTTACTTCCAGGCGCTGGACGAGGCCAAATCGGGGAGGAAGCAGCCGTGATCCGGAGCATCGCGATCAGCGTTTGCTGTGTGCTGTCGCTGGCCGGCGCGTCGTTCGTCCGCGCGGCCGAGCGCGCGGGGCCGGAGGTGGACGTTGCGGTCGAGAAGGGCCTCGCCTATCTCGCCAAGCAGCAGAAGCCGTCCGGCGCGATCACCGACGGCCCGAACGGCGTTGCGACGACCGGCCTGGCCGTTCTTGCCTACCTCGCGGCCGGCCATGTGCCGGACTCGGGCAAGCACGGGTTGGTCGTCCGCGGGGCGGTTGATTTCCTCGTGAAGGCCGTGCCCGCCAACGGTTACGTCGGATCGGTCGACGGCTCGCGGATGTACGGCCAGGGCATCGTTGCGCTGGCGCTGGCGGAGGCGATGGGCGTCGAGCCGGATCCGCAGAAACGACAAGCCATGCAGAACGCGCTTCAGCGCATGCTCGACGTCATCCTTACCGCACAGAAAGTGCGAAAGGACGACAACCAACGCGGCGGATGGCGATATGAGCCGGGTTCGGGCGACAGCGATCTGTCTCTATCGGGCTGGTCGGCGCTGGCATTGCGGGCGTCTCAGAACGTCGGCATGAACGTCTCGAAAGAGCCGATCGATCGGGCCGTGCAGTACGTGGCCAGGTGCTTCAGCATGGACGAGGGCGCGTTTGCCTATCAGCCCGGCAATCCCAGTTCCATCGCGATGACGTCGGTGGCGCTCCTGAACCTGCACCTGCTCGACGCCGCCGACCGCGAGGAGGCCAGGCGGGCTGCGTCATGGCTGGCGCGGCAGCCGATCAACAACGACACGCGGTTTCTCTACTACTCGCTCTACTACAGTACGCAGGCCGCCACGCAGGTGGGCGGCGAGTTGCAGGATCAGGTGTGGAAGAACAACAAGAAGCTGCTCCTCGACAAACAACAGGAGGACGGCGGCTTCGCGCAGAGCCCCACCGCCGAGGAGCCCGGCCGCGTTTACGCCACCAGCATGTCGGTCATGACGCTGGCCGTGCCGTACGAGACGCTGCCGATCTATCAGAAGTAACGTGTACGGTCGTCCCCGCGCGCGCGACAGGGTTCAAGTTGCCGCGTCAATTCGCTACACTTGCGGGATGAAGTTACCCGTCGTTGACGACGATGTCTCGCGCAAGCAGCCCTGGTATGCCGACGGCCTGTGCTTTTCGTGTACGCAATGCGGCAACTGCTGCACCGGTGCGCCGGGGTTCGTCTGGGTGAGCGACGTCGAGATCGACCGCTTCGCCGCCCACCTGCGGATGGACCGGATGGCGTTCCTGAAGAAGTATTGTCGGCTCATTCACGGCAAGGTGAGCCTGAAGGAAAAGCGAAGCCTTAAGGGTGAGTACGACTGCATCTTTCTGAACGAGATCGACGTCGAACACGAGGGAAAGATCAGGAAGAAGCGCGTCTGCGCCGTCTACGAAGTGCGGCCGCTGCAGTGCCGCACCTGGCCGTTCTGGGACGGGCTGCTGGCGTCGAAGAAGGCCTGGAACCACGCCGCGGAAGGGTGCCCGGGGATGAACAAGGGCAAGAAGTACACGATCGAGAAGATCGAAGCCCTTCGCGACGCCGAAGACTGGCCGACGTGATCGTTCCTGGCGCATGGCCGCGTCAGGCCGCGTTCACTTCCTCGAACAGCTCGATCACCCGGCTGCGGAACAGCACATCCCGAACGTGTCCCGGCGGGGCGAAGAGTTGCACCCGGCCGTGGCGCTTGATGGCCTGGCTGAAGCGGGCGAGGGCGCCCATGCCCAGGCTGGTGATGAATGCGAGGCCGGTCAGGTCGATCAGCACCAACGCCGGACGCCGGACGATCACCTGGTCGAGCGTGCGTTCGAGGTGGTCGGTTGACAACATGTCGGCCTCGCCGCTGATGCGGATGACGGTCGTGCCGTCCTTGTCTTCGGTGGTTACCTTCAGTTCGTCCACGGGTTCCCTCGCGTTGTGATGAGCGCGATGCCAAATATAGCCCGCCGGCGGGTAAACGGGCGACGGCTAACGCATTCTTCACACTTTCGATTACCATGTCGGCGCAGTTTGGTTGTCGAACTGAGAATTCGGAGGCATCGCGCATGTGGGGTAATCTGGCCGGTTGGATCATCGCCGGGGTGCTGTTCATCTGCATCTCGGCCGGGGCGTACGTCGTTCACGTCAAGGTGAACCAGCGGTCTGAGCCGACGAAGTTCGGCCTGGACGAGAAGAACCTTGCGCCCCTCGACCTGGCGGTGAAGCCCACGTCGATCGTGTCGATGTCGGCCTCCGGCGACGCCGGCGAGGCGTACCGCCGCGCGATCGACGACGTGCTCCGCTCGACGAAGAAATACGAGACCTTCATCGATAGTGGAACGATCGCCGAGGGCGCATCGCTGCCTGCGGTGAAGGCGGTGCTGGAGGCGGCGCCGATGGCGCAGGCGTCGATCCTGATGCGGAATCCGTCGGGCAACATCGGCTATTTCGACTACGCCGCGTCGCCCGAACTGGTGGCGCTGGACCTCGCCGGCCGGTCGGTCGAGCGGATCGGGTTGCTCCATAACGCCGCCGGCAACAAGAAGGAGGCGTTGCGGCATTTTGAAGCGTCGTTCGCGCTGGGCGCGAAGATGTTCAACGAACGCGTGATCTTCATGGAAGCCTTCAAGGGCATCGGCCTGATGAACGGCGCCGCGGAGATGATGCGGATCATGGCCCGGCAGGAGAACGACGAGGCCCGCATCGCGGAACTGGAAGCGTTCCTGACCGGCACGAAGGACGTCACCGCACAGCTGGACCGGATGTGGAAGGTGGTCAACGCGGTCGGGGGCACGCCGCAGGCCGACCGGCTGGTGGCGCGCCACGCCGGCGACATCTTCCATTTCGCCAGTCCGGCGATGAAAGAGCGGATGTGGCGCGTCGAGGCGACGCTGAAGCTCGGCCGGTTCAAATACAACGTCGGCGGGCCCGAGGGCCGGCTTGCCGACCATACTGCCGCAGTCTTCACGCTTGACGAGCTCGAAACCGACTCCGACCCGGCCGTCAAGGCCGCCGCGCAGGTGGCTAAGAACCTGACACTGCAGGACTTCCGGCTCATCAAGTAACCCGCTCGCCCGGGGTGCGACAAAGTGTCCGAATACGGATGATAACGGCGCTCTGGCAATAAAAAGACAAAACAGTCTTGTTTTATGACCCGTGATCTGCATGATCGGTGGTACCTATGGACTGGCTGAACGATCTGTTGACGAATCCGGACTCGATTGCCCATGCAGTGCTTGTGTTGATGGGGGTATCCGCCCTCGGGTTGGCGCTGGGGCATTTGAAGGTGAAGGGCATCAGCCTGGGCATTGCCTGGGTGTTGTTTGTGGGGTTGGCGGCGGCGCATTACGGGTTCGCGGTGAACCATCATGTGCTGCACTTCCTCCGCGAGTTCGGGCTGATCTTGTTTGTGTTCACGATCGGCATGCAGGTGGGTCCGGGCTTCTTCGCGTCGCTGCGTAAGAACGGATTGCCGCTGAACCTGGGCGCGGCGGCGGTGGTGCTGCTGGGCGTGGGGCTGGCGGTGGTGCAGTGGAAGGTGTTCATGGGCGGACGCCCCGCGGACCTGCCGGCTGCGGTGGGGCTGCTCTCGGGCGGAACGACCAACACCCCCAGCATGGCCGCCGGCACGGCGGCGTTCGCGGACGTCGCCAAGCAACGGGCGGCGGCAGGCAAGGCGGATCCGACGTCTTCGACCCTCCCAACGACTGCGCCCGCTTCGTCGGTTCCGGCGTCTCCGAGCGCGCATCCTGCGAAAGCCGATCCGCCCGGCGATACCGCCGCCGCCACGATCGGCGCGGCGTACGCGATCGCCTATCCGATGGGCATATTCGGCGTGCTGCTCACGATGCTGACGATCCGCTTTTTCTTCCGCGTCGATATCGCCGAAGAACAGCGCAAGCTCGCCGCCGGCAGCGCTCATCCGACGCTCGACGCGATCAACATCGAGGTCACCAACCCGTCGTTGGCGGGCAAGCCGATCCAGCAGATTCCGACGATCGACCAGAGCGGCGCGGTCATCACCCGCCTGCTCCGAGGCGGCGAGGTCGAGGTTGCCGCCAGGCAGCAGACGCTGCAACTCGGCGACGTCCTGACCGCGGTCGGCCCGGCGAAGGCGCTGGCGGACCTGGAGATCATCGTCGGCAAGCGAACGCAGGTCGACGCCCGCGCGGTCGGCGGCCGGATTAACGTCCAGCGCATCCTCGTCAGCCGGAAGGAAGCGGTCGGGAAGCCGATCGCCGAACTGGCGCTCCACGAACGGTACGGCGTGCAACTGACGCGCATCCTCCGTGCCGGCATCGAACTGCCCGTCACGCCGCTGTCGCGCCTGCAGTTTGGCGACCGCGTTGTCGTCGTCGGCGAGGCCAGTTCCCTCCCGCAGGTGATCGAGGCGCTGGGCGACAGCCCCAAGGCGCTCGACAAGCCGTTGCTCGTGCCGATCCTGATCGGCATCGCGCTGGGCGTGGTGTTCGGCAGCATCCCGATCGCGATCCCGGGGTTGCCCGCCCCGCTGAAGCTGGGCCTGGCGGGTGGGCCGCTGATCATCGCGATCCTGCTCAGCCGCATCTACAAGGTCGGGCCGCTCATCTGGTACATGCCCAACGGCGCGAACATGATGCTGCGCGAGTTCGGCATCGTGCTGTTCCTGGCGTGCGTGGGCCTGCTGTCGGGCGAGAACTTCGTCAGCACCTTCAAGGCGCACGGGATTCAGTGGATCCTGATGGGGGCGCTCATCACGATCGTGCCTGTGATGTTGATCGGCGTCATCGCGCGAGCGGTGTTCAAGACCAACTACCTGACCCTCGTCGGCCTGCTCGCCGGCAGCATGACCGACCCGCCGGCGCTGGCGTTCGCGCAGAACGTCACCGGTTCGGATGCGCCAACCATCAGCTACGCAACGGTTTATCCGCTGGTCATGCTGATGCGCGTCCTGACGGTGCAGGTGGTCGTGTTGACAATGATGGCGTGACGTTGCTGGAGGGCGCGCATCATCATCTCGGTTTGCGCAAAACTGACACATGATAATGTGGAGCTGGCGATGGTTTTGCGTCGGGGCATCGTCATCTTCCTCCTTGCGTCCTTTCATCGGAATCAACGCAACGACAGGCTTTTACGATCCAAATTGGGTTCGTTCGGCCAGCTTCCCGAATCCGTCGCAACCTCCTTGTAGAACGGCGCGTTTCCAACGCACCGCTCCCGTTGCCGTCACGAAAATGCGGAGCATCAGAGGCGCGTCCTGCCTCCCTTCTGTAACCGTTGCCGACGCAACATTTCGTCGAAAATAAGGTTCGTTTGGCAGAATTTCGCTTCGCGATGTCTCACGATGTCGGCGGCTTGGGTTTGCACGGAAGCTCACCGGTTATCCTGCGAAGGTGCAAGCGAACGGCCCGTGCCGACGTACGAACGCCATCGCTTTCGCCTTCGCGGGACTTTGGGGGCAAAGCCTGACTGCCTGTCAAAACGACAGGTCCGGCGGGGTGTTTCAATGCCGGATTGGACCGGATTGCACGCAACTGTTCGGCCGCCACACGGGGAGCAAGCCGGATGATGAGCTCAGCGCCGTTCCCGAGATGAGATCGCAGGTCAGATCCCCCTTATCAACGTCACACGCAAAGACCGCGTGGTGGCGAAGAGCGAGCCCGAACAGGGCGGCCCGTGGTCGGGGGGCAGTATCCGATTGCAAGGGGGAAGAACGTCGAACCACCGCGCAGGCTCACCCTGGCGCCCGACGTCACGGCATGCTTGGGGACCGGATAATTCTTTTGAGATGTAGTATTATCCATCTCTGATGGATTAATTATTTACCAACAGGGTCACAATTTAGGCCATCTTCAGTGAATTCATGGGGAGGGATGATGTCGCCCGAAAATGACGCCGAAAGAGATAGAAATGACAGATTTGTCCGAGAATTACGAGCGAAATGGGGCACTTCTGTCATAAAAATTTATCCATCAGGGATGGATTAAAAAGCTTTATTGACGAAAGATTATGATTGTCAGGCGGATGGGATCGAAGTATCTTTGCCAGCGCGGGTGCATATCGTGGTAAAGGAAACGCAGGTTGAGGGTTTAGGTCGTCTGGATCTGAACTGGGTTGAAGAAGAGTGGTCGCCGTCCGATTCCGGGTGGCACGCTCGGAAATGGACGTGGCGCATGGCACAAGGTCGTCAACATCGTGGATTTACGCTGGTCGAACTGCTCGTTGTTATTGGGATTATCGCTGTTTTGATTGCATTTCTGATGCCGGCGCTGGCCGCTGCCCGGGCGCAGGCGAATGCGGTCAAGTGCAAAAGCAATTTGCGTCAGATCGCCTTGGCCATAAGGCAGTACGCGAATGACAACGATGACTGGATTAACGGGGCGCAAGGTCAGGACGGCGTTCGGAAGGAGCCTGGCGTAAACTGGAGCCTGATTCGCCCGCACTGGGCCAACTTCCTGCATATTGAGAAGGACGGCGGTAAGCCGGTGACCAACTTGTCCGTCAATTACATTTCAAATGTCGAAGTATTCCGGTGTCCCGCGATGCGCACCGTCAATCCGCTCAAACGCTCTTTGTTCGACATTCAAAGTTATGCGCAGAATCGAACCATGACCGAGTATTCGCCAGGTTTGGTGCCCAGTTGGGTCAGGCGGCTGCCCGGTACAGGGTGGCTTGGAAAACCGGACACGGTTACCTACTATTATCGGCTGTCGGCAACGCGTCGCTCGTCCGAGATGTATCTTGTGGGGGATGACAAACTGTCGCGAACCCAGATGTTTGACTCCAGGGATCCCGGCTTCTATCCGTCGGTCAGCATACACAAAAAATTCTCGAATATGGCGTTCCATGACGGACACGTTGGTGTTCTGACGGCAGGTGAATTGGCTGACAAGACGAGCAACAGCGCGAAGAAGGTCATCATCCCTTGGAAGAACACCAGATAGTCGGCCGTTGGCCGGTTCCCTTTGGCAGGCCATAAGTCGTCCGGGTCTTTTTTCAAGCGGAATGGCGATCTCGCCCGGGATTCTGTTTGTGCTGAAGTTTTGAACGCGAGCGCCGCCTAAGTGGAGCGCATACTAACAGTGGTGTGGGCGCTATTTGAGAATATGTGCGTGGGCATTCGCCCCGGCCACTGAGCGCATCGTTCCTGGGCGCTTAGGCAAAAAATGGTCTCGCCGGGAAAAGCCGCAACCGCAATCAATATTGCACGAGGTGCTTGCTCTGCAGGCGGGTCACGCCATCTCCATTGGTGGTGCCGTATTTTGACGGTCATAATTGGATCCATCAGGGATGTAAATAAAATTTGTATCGATGGATTTATTTCTGGTTAATTTTTCACCGCGATTCATACTGTGAAGGCGATGTGAATCGAGAGGGTTCGAACGCTTGGGTTCCGGGTGTGGATGCGGCCATGAACGGTTGGACAACTGGTTCGTGATTGTCGATGTCGCAGTACGCAAAAGATGTGGTCACCAATCGCCGAGTTTTAAGCATTTTTTTTCGAGTATGGGAGATAATCGAATGCACGAGTCGCGCAAATTGCTCGTACTGGCCGCCGCCGCCACATTGGCCGGCGCCAATGGAACACTACTGGCTTCAACGGTCGACTGGACAGGGCTGGGCGCCAATGGCAATTGGAGCACGGCGGAGAACTGGACAGGCGACGCCGTGCCCGCGGCGACCGACGTCGCCCGGTTCGGCCCGGCCGCGGTGCCGACGTCGACCGTCCCAAAGCTGACAACCGGAACCGCCATCGATGGCATCGTGATCGACAACAGCGGAGGTTATGCCTGGCAGTTGGCCTATAGTTCCAGTTCGGCGCCGGGCGCGTTGGCGATCGGTGCGTCGGGTGTCGTGGCCAGCGGCGGTGGCGTATCACTGGTCGAGGGTGCCACTGTGACGTTGGTGGGGGCACAGACCTGGAACATCGGCGCCGATACCACCGTGCAAACGCGAGCGATCGCCGGGGACGGGAAGTTGACCAAGACCGGCACCGGCACGCTCTTGCTTGCTTCGACGTCAAGCGCAACTCACACGGGAACGATCGATGTGGTTGCCGGCACGCTGGCGAATGCTCGCGGCTCGAATGGGGCGGGCGCGACTGGCAATTTGGTCACCATTTTCGACGGCGCTACCTATGAATCACGAGGCGCAAGCAACGC
>JBBCIV010000189.1:0-10051 GCA_037189665.1 Phycisphaerae bacterium
ATCATATACTAGGCCGATTTGTCGCGGCGGGTCGCCGCGACAACAGCGACAATTACATTAGCAGCACAAGAGACCTTGAGGATCTGTTCAGGGTATCTTTGGCGCTCCCGGGGTTGCTGGACACCCTTGATGGATGGGAACTTCAGCTAAAATGGGAGCCTGAATACGATGCCGAGAACGTTAGCCGTCTTAACGTTTATCATGTGACGGAAGAGCAAGCAGATTCATATCTGACTGACAGTACGGTCGCGGCTCAGGTCGCTTCGAAATCTGCCGACTTCACATTTGGACCCAACCAGTCGGTGTTCGTATTGACTCCAACTATGATGAATGGCTCGCGGTCTACGTTCCTCGTCGAAGGGTTGGCCACAGCGAATGGAAAACTGTATGCCGAATGGGCCATACAGGATAAAGTCGTGGTGCGTGAAAGCGTGTCCCTGAAGTTCAAGAGCATCCGTGATTTTTATGAAATCTGGACCATGTCGCAGGATGGAGTACCCTTTGGCGATAACACCAATCCTCCTGATCCAAAGGTGACGTCTTATCCTAGTACTGTCATGCGAACCGCAGATTCTGGAAATCTCTTCGCCGAGCCGGAGCTTTCTGACGACTATATCCTGTTTGTTCATGGCTGGCGCATGAAGATCACTGAGCGCCGCTCATACGGAGAGACGGCGTTCAAGCGGTCGTACTGGCAAGGCTTCAAAGGCCGTTTTGGGATTTATAGTTGGCCAACAGAATGGATCAACCTCGATAGTGGGTTATCCGCAGAGAACGCATTCAAGGCAGCGATAGTAGATAGCGGAAATTATGCAAGGAGCGAAGAGGTCGCTTATCATTCGGCACCTGCGATTGCTACGTTGTTTGAGGCGCTCAAATTCACCTACGGAACTCGAGGGGGAAAAATCAGTGTCTTTGCGCATAGTATGGGAAATATGGTTGTTGGAGAGGTGCTCAAACGACTAGGTGATCAGAACAAAAGCAATGTCATCGATACTTACATTTTGACTCAGGCAGCAAAAGGAGCAGATTACTACAAAGGTGATCCAGCATCGGTGTATCCAGATACATATTCTGGTCAACTTGGCGGAGATAACCCTCGATTCAGTAACATCAATGTCGCTGCATCAAAAATTGTGAATTTTTACAATTCAAATGATACTGCACTCAATCTTTGGGAATATGGGAATTGGTCCAAAGTAGACCCGCTTGTGAATGTTATGGAACAAGGGGGGCGCGGGTTTGGTAGCGACGTATATTTTGGGCATCCCCAATGGGGATTTTATCGAGCTAACAATCCGATTTTTGATAAATTGGATAATGCGCCTTTAACTTGGGGAAATGCACCCTATGAAATAATGGCTTACTTAGCTAAAGAAAAACGTCCGCCTGTAGGAAGAGTTAAGTTAGAAGAAGGACCGATTACGATTAATATCAGTTTGGCGCAGTTATTCGATATAGGTGTCGCGCATAGCGGGCAGTGGGAAAAGGATCTACCTAAGACACGAGAATACTGGCTGGAATTGATGGATCAGTCGGGTTTTCAAGTGTTCCAATGAAACGTCCTATCTGGTGGATATTCACAACTCTCACACTGGGAATAGCAGTTACCTGCGCTATTCTTCTGTTGTGGGGATGGGTACAGAACTGGCCGCACAACGTGCTGGCAAGCAAGCTTGCAAATAGTAACGTTCCTATCGAGTTTTTTGGGGTCGTTGTCGATCAAGATGGAAGACCGATTGCGGATGCAGAAGTAACCCTGAGCATCGCTAGATTTGACCCCTCTGTGCCCATAACCATGAGTTCTAACTACATTAAGCGGTTTGCGATCACTCGCGTGAGTGACTTGCAAGGCCGGTTTTCCGTTAGGGGTGAAAGAGGGTCGGCCTTGTATATTGAGAAGGTTGTTCATCCTGACTTCTTGGCGATTCCCGAACGAAACTGGACATATGAACGGTACAGGAAATATCTGGGATTCGACTATTGGGACGGATCTGGGAACATGATCTACGTGCCCGATGAGAGTAATCCAGCTGTACTAGTGCTTCGGAAAAAAGGGGAAAACCGGATTTTGGGGCTGTCGAAGGGCGGCAGTGAGAAAAAGATGCCTCATGTTCCGCTTCGATAGTGAAAATCGAGGGGGCTCACTACAGCACCACGGCGTACCGCTACGACAAGCAGGGCCGGCAGAACCGGGTGGAGAACGCCAACGGCACGATCACGCGTTATGTCTACAACGGCGTCGGGCAGCTGCTCAGCACGTGGGTGGGCACGGACGACGCGCCGGACAGCGGCGGCTGGTCGCCGGCGAACCTCGCCGGCACGGACATGACCAAGGTGTCCGAGAGCGTCACTATTCCGGCCAACCAGGCGTCCGCCGACGTCGTCCTCACGCCGACCGCCGACCAACTGGTCGAAGGCAGCGAGACCGCCACGCTGATCCTCAAGGCCTCGGCGGACTACCGGCTCTCCACCACCCACTACCACGCCACCGCCACCATCGCAGACGGGCCGCTGATCGACCTGAAGATCGACAGCAATAACGACGGGTCGATCACCGTTTTGGATGATCCCATCGAGGCCGACGTCGATAAGCCCGGCAAGATTATCCAGGTCAACGACGACGACACCGACGGCGACGGGATACCGGATTTCGCGGATTTCTATGTACCGGATGACAACCCCAACGGGCTCACTCAGCGGTTCGTTCCGCTCAACCTGTCGTTGCCAAGCAACCTGCCGCCGGAAGCCCGCGTCACGTTCACCTATTCCGCCTCTAACCCCACAAACATTGGGCTGACCGGCGACGGCACGCTGGATAACCCCCACTACTACACGCCCGCCTCAGGCAACCTGCGTATCTGGACGCTGGGCCAGCGTGACGGCCAACGGGCATTTCATCCCGTCCGGCACGCCGCTGACTGTGGCGCAACTTGGCAGTGGGTCGTTATTCGTGGAGGCGGTCAACCATAACCCGACGGCGGGGATCGGATCGGAAACTATAGCAGTATCACTTGACGTCAACGGCGATCAGACGGCCGACGGTAACGATATCGTGAGGATGACACCGCTCATCGCCAATGTCGCCGTGGACAATGATCGGGACGGAAAGATCGAGTATGCAGCCAGAGACTTCACGTCAGCAGAAAAGCCATTTCATTTCTGGCTCAACAACAATAATGATATAGGCGTTGTTGAGCCCGGTTGGTTTACAGAAGATCAGGGTTGGATAGACGCTACTGAAGGGCCTGTTACAACTGCGTACGGTGACGCCACAGATGCTTTAATTGGCCCCTTGGATTCGCCTGCGCTGCTTGGAAACATTGTGTTTCAACGAGACTTGGAGGACTTTGCGGCGACGGCACTGCGATATTCCGCGCAGGTTGAGGCCTCTGACCTTGCCGATCGAGTCGAGTTCGCTTGGACTGGAACGACGGGTGCTCTTCGCCTATGGCGCGGCTATTTTTCAGACTTCGCCAACCCTGCCAGCAATGCACACGTGCAGGAAGGCGACGTAATTGAAGAGATATTCGAGAGAACGAGTGTTTCTGGTCGTATTAATGTAGCAACGCCCAACTCGTCGTTGTATCTAGAGGCAAATAAGACGGTTACGCTTTCGATGAAGCAGTACCGAGACTTGTTCGCAAAGGCTGAACCTACGACGACGCAGAACGGTATTAAGACCGTTCCGCTGCTCTTTGAAGCTCAGAAGACTGGTGAAGGCGCGCTGAGAGTCCGGTTCATTAACTCCGCAGGCGGGGCCAATCGAATCGTTTCCGAATCACAGGTCAAAATGTCACTGAAGAGTATTAAGGAGTTCTATGAATGGCATACAGTTGGTGACCAGCCACGAGGTGATACCGCATCTGATGATCCGAAAGTGACGCCTGTACCGACAACGTCGAGCTTCACTTCCGGCCAGAACGCAAGGGTCATGTCGCTGACGGATGACTACATAATGTTCGTTCATGGATGGAGAATGACTCTGGCGAACAAGAGAGCATTCGCAGCAACGTCATACAAGCGACTCTTCTGGAGCGGCTACCGCGGGACAATGGGCGCATTCAGTTGGCCGACACCGCATACGAACCATCCTGTGGTGAATTCGTCAAACTTCAACCAAAGCGAGGAGGTAGCTTGGCATTCTGCCGCTGGATTGCGGAGCACCATCCAGAGTGTCGACAGTCGATACCAAGGCAAGATCACGCTGCTCGCGCACAGCATGGGCAATGTAGTATCCTCGGAAGCGTTATATCTGTCTGGGAGCGTCAAGCTGGTCGATACATACATCGCCTCAAACGCGGCACTGTCCGCGCACTATTTCAATAACATGGCCGATCCTGAATTGAGTCCGGGTGTGGATACTGACTACTGGATCGGGGTTCTGCCCAGCTCGCCCGGGACGCCCATGATGTACAAGAGCTTCGCCAGCGTTGCTGGCGTGAGCCCGCGATTCAGCAATTTGAAGAGTTCCGGGTCTGTGTTGAAGATGCTGAACTATTTCAAGACCGACGATTATGCCACAAGCTTTCTATGGGAGCAAAATAACGCAGGCAGATCACGCATCGCCGTTCAGGACTTATCGCACGGGTTTGGAGATTTTGAGTACGTGCGAGGTGGCAATGTAGACACCGGGTCACCAGTACAGCTAGTGCGGTGGCCAGGATGGGGTCTCCAGGCAGTGCAATTAACGGAAGCCGCAAACCGGTATGAGGTTTACGCCCATTTGTTTGCAAGCCGCGCTAAGAGCTTAGGCGCGACTAATACGAACCCCGAGGGCGACGAGCAGTGGGGAGAGTTCGATGGTAGTTTCAATCTTGGACCTAACGGACTAAATCTAGGCTCCGCAACAAACGGCCACAGCCGGCAGTGGTTCAGTAGTTACAATGTTGTTGGTGCATTCTGGCAACAGGTAGTAAGCGATGCTAAATAAAGCGCGATTTTCTCGCCTGACCCGCGTATTTCTGATCAGCGCCGCCTTCGCTGGCGTCTTCATTGCGATTCGTTTCGCACTTGAGCCATATCGCGTCCAGTATTGGTATAAAGAGCGGAAGAATGATGCACCGATCGAGTTTTTTGGACTCGTCGTTGACGGAAACGGAGCGCCTCTACCCAATGCCCGAGTGCGGATTAGTGTTCAGTCATTTCGGCTCTGGTTTTTGTTTTCCGGTGAGCTATTCGAAACACGCACTCTGCACCGTGTTACAGATCTCGAGGGACGCTTCGAAGTTTCGGGGCAGCATGGTAGATCGCTCAGCATCGACTCAGTTGAGTGCCAGAACCTAGAGTGGTTCAGGGAAAAGTTAGGATTTTATGGCAATACCGGGTATGATTACTCTTCAAGAGGCGAGTTCTTTTACCGCCCGATGCGAGACTCCCCGGCAGTCTTTCCGTTGCTCAAAAAGGGCGAGCACCCAACATCACTCCCCTCACGAGGGGGCGCGAATGTGAGGCGATGGAATGGAACCATAATTTCCGAGAAGTTGAATGTGCCGGAAATGCCGAAGCATCCTGCGGTCAAACTCCCAACCGCCAAGCCGACCACCATGAGAACAGAGACAAATGGGTTTTGACTTGCAGCCAATGGATCAGCCTCAGCGGCGAAACAAACCGGAGAGGCCACGGTATCCGACAGTTCCGTTGCCACCCGAGAGAGGCGATCCGAAAAAGGAGCCGTAACCGTTCTTGATATGATGACATCCCCGCAACCGCCACATCCGCTCGACTACCATGCCCTGCGGGCTTCCACGCCACCCGAAGCTGATTGGAATGGTTATACAGTCATGCTCGCGATCGCGACGCTGGCTGCGATCGACTTGTTACAGTTCTCGGTGCGGTTTGGCCTGGCCGATTCCGGCACGAGCCGGGGTGAGATCGCTGTTTCGCGTTCGATCAACGTGACGGCGATGGAGGGCACGATCACCCTCGTAGGCGTGATCTGTGGCGCTGTCGCGAGCATCCAGTGTCTGCGCGGCAAATTGGGGCGGTCACGATGGATTCGTTACGGCATTTGGGCCTCAACCCTCTTTTGCGCAATTACTATTTTATTGTTTGTTAAGTGGCGCATTTTTTTTTGGATATGAGAGATTAGGGTCTGGTCAGCCAGACGTGGTTCGACAAGCGTGGGCAGGCGATCATGACCGACCCGCGCGGCGGCGTGACGGCGTACGACTTCGGCGACAGCGCCGATCAGCTCACCATCACCACCCTGCCCCCCGCCGGCCCGGCGACGCACGTGCGGCACGACCTGATCGAGGGCACCGTCACGGCCGAACGCCTGGACCGCACGACGCAGGCCGTCCTGGGCAAAACGGTCGAGCACTACGACCTCGCCGGGAACCTGGTGCGGTCCGACCGCTACCACGACGTCGCCGGCAGCGGCCAGTACTACACGACGCAGTTCAGCGGCACCGCCGGCGGCCGCAGCGAGACCATCACCGACGCGGCCGGCACGACGCGCACGACGGCCTACAACGCCTTCGGCCAACCCGCCGAACAAAAGACCGGCAACGTAACGGTGAGCACGTCCGCGTACGACCTGGCCGGCAACCTCGTCCAATCGACGCTCATCCCCGGCCACGGCGACGGCGACGGCGACCGCGTGACGACGTTCCACCACGACTGGCGGAACCGCCTGATCGCGTCGGACGACGGCGTGCAGGTGGCGTTCAACACTTTAAATAACCTCGGCGAAGCCGTCACGACGACGATCTACGACGCGAACCTGATCGGGGAGGTCAGGGATTCCAACGAAGACGGAACGCCGGACCGGCCGGCGGACGAGTCGAAGATCCGCGCGTACACCAAAGTTGATCACGACGCGCGCGGCCGGGCTTACCGCACGACACAATACTGGGTCGATCCCATCAATGGCTTGAATCTTGCCAATGCCGAATCGATGTCCAAGCTGCTCAGCAATATTTACTTCGATGATGAGGATCGGGTTCGCCAGACAACCGCGCCTGGCGGACTGGTGACGAAGTATAGCTACGACGCGGCCGGCCGTGAGACGCTTACGAGCGTTGGCAGCGATAGCGTCGTGGTGGAGTCGGTCGGCAGGCAATACGACGGCAACGGCAACGTCGTTCTGGTGACGGCCACGCAGCGCGAGCCGGGCGGTTCCGACCGGATCAGCTACGTGAAGAACGAATACGACGCGGCGGATCGCCTTACGCTCTCGTCCGATTTCGGCACGACACACCCAAACACGCAAGGACCAGGGATCGAATCGCTGACGACGCATTACGAATATGATGATGCTGCGATGCATCAGAAGGTGACTGACGCGCGCGGCATTCGGACCGATACGTATTTTGATGCCGCCGGTCGCCCTGTCAGCATCATCGAGAACGCCGTTGCTTCGGCGACCAGCGCGGATCGACGATGGACCATCTATGACAATTACGACGGCCTCGATCGCCCACTTCAGGTACGAGTCAAGAACAACCTGCCGGTCGCCGAGGGAGACTGGCAAACGACGATCTACGAATATAATGGGCCTGCGGGCGAACTGAGCCGGATCAAGTACCCCGGCTACACCGATTCCGATCCAACGCCGGGCTCCGAGCAGTTTTTCTACAATAATCTCGGCGAACAACGTGTTAAGCGCGATCGCAGCGGTGTGACTCATACGTACTGGCGTGATCAAGTTGGACGCGTGGTCCGGGACGACGCGGGCTTCACTGGAACGGCGATTGACGGCAAGGTGCGAGCCATCCACTACGCTTACGACACGTTGAACCATCCAACGCGTTTCACGAGCGTCGACATCAACCGTTCGCCGGTGAACGAAGTCGCCCGGCAATACAACGGGTTCGGGCAGTTGATGACCGAGTGGCAGGCGCATGACGGGCCGGTGACCACCGGATCGCCGAAGGTGCAGTACACCTACGACTCGTCCGCCAATCGTGGTCGGTTGGCATCGGTGACCTACCCGGACGGGTACGCCGTCAGCTATTCCTATGGCACGGCCAGCGGACTCAACGACGCCATCAGCCGTATCAACGCGGTCATAGCGTCCGGGTCGGAGGTGGAGGATTACGAATACCTGGGCTTGAAAACAATCGCACGGCGAGGTGAAAACCATCTTACGTTCGATCAGTTCGGGCGGGTGGAAGATTCGGTATGGAGACTGGGACCGAACCCGGGCGACGTCCTCGATCACTATGAATACGTTTACGATCAGGGCGGCAACATCACTTCGAAGTTGAACGGGGGGAACCACACCTTCGACGACGTACGGACTTACAACGGCCTTGGCCACCTCAAGTCGTCCACGATGGGGAATGTCAAGCTGGTACCGGACGTCTTTCCCGATGTCAGTTCGACCACGACGGCTCAGTCGACGAGTTGGTCAGTCGACACGCTGGGCAACCGCTACGGCGGGAAGTACGCGGATGGTTATGACGCCGACAACCTGCCGAACGACGGCAGCTACTATCCTAGCGGGCTGGCGCAGTCGCTGCGTTTTTCGGTCAGCAACCATGCGGGGCTGAAGTACGACGCCTGGGGTCGGCTGGTGCGGCTCGCGCCTTCGACGCCCGCGGGCGGGACGCCGGCGTCGGCGTCGGTCGGCGTCGTCACTTATGAGTACGACGCGCTGGGGCGACGGATCGAGACGACGCAGGGCGGAGCGACCCGTCACGGGTTCCACGATGGAGAACTGCTGGTGATGGAGTCGTCGTCAGCCTCGAATCCGAGTGCGACGACGCGGTACGTCCGCGGGGTCGACGGTCGGATCGCGTTCCGTCAGCGTGACGCGGACGGCAACGGGTCACTGGAGGAATCGCTGTGGGTGCTGCACGACGCCGAGGGGAACACGACGGCATTGGTGGACGACGGAACGCTGGAGGTAGTGGAGCGATTCGTCTACGACGTGGACGGACGGCCGACGGCGTTGGCGGCGGACTGGACGGGACATGGAAACAACACCCCGAAGGACGCTCGGTCGAGCGTGTACGACTTTGAGTTCCTGGCCGGCGGGCGGCGTTGGCAGCCGGTGTTCTTCGACATCCTCGTCAATGGGGAATACGTGCAGGGTGGAGGCGTCTACGGGGCCGACGGAGGTCAGTGGATCAACGCCCACACGGGCCGCCTGCTGTCCCCCGACCCGACGGCGGCGATGGCGGCGAGGAACGCGTACGACCCGCACATGGAGGCGTACAGCGAGTCGTGGGGATGGAAGGCGCTTGGGTACGCCGGTGTGGCGTTGATTACTGTGGGGACAGGCGGATGGGGTGCCCTGGGTTATTTTGCATTGGGAACGCTCGGAGGCGCTGCGATCGGCGGAACGATCTCTCATGCCAATGGAAGTGACTTTTGGACTGGCGCCGACCGGGGCGCGATGGTCGGCTCGTTCGTGGGCGGGTTCCCGGGAGCGATGCGAGGGGCAGAGAGGTTGACGGCCCGTGTGGGCGCGTGGGCCTACAACGAGTCTCTAGCAAATGCACGCTGGCTGCGAAGCTTAGGCGGCCCGCCACCGGCGTTTGCGATGAGCAGCGGCGGCTCCCGCGCAATAACAATAGGTGGTGAATCGGGGGCTGCCGTTGCAGGAATGCGCGGGTTGGGAGGAGCGAACGTCAATTGGGGAGGACTGACTGGGAATGCAGTCTTCTCGGTGATTCACGGCTCATTGAGCGCAGAGGGCCGGCGATATGCCGGGATCAGCAACACAACTCCATACCGTGCCGGCGTGGTGCGACCACAACAGCATCACGTCTTTCCGCAGCAGATTCGGGAAATGCTGCGGAAACGCGGTATTGATATCGATAAATTCGCCATAGAGATGGACGAGGCTTTCCATCAAGCTATTCATGGTGGAGGCAATTGGCGGCTGGCGAAACAAATTGGTTGGACACGAGAATGGAATAGAAGCATGCTAAATGAACTCAAGCGACAAACGCGATTACTTGGTCGCAGACTAACGCCCGAGGAAATCATTACTGTAGGAAAGCAACAGATGCAGCGCTACGGCATCAGTGGCAATTTTGTACGCTATGGTCGCTAGAGAGAGGCAGTGATGATAGACAAAACACATCCTTGGACAGATGAC
>JBBCIV010000190.1:0-6803 GCA_037189665.1 Phycisphaerae bacterium
GCCGAATATCCAGGACGGAGTAAGACGATAAATCATCCCAAAGGCGATAAACGGATTCGAATCGTTTATGGTCCATTCCTGCTTATTAACAAAGAACCGCTCGTACGAGTAGTCCCCAGTCCATAGCGGCAGGCGTTCAGACGCCTTGGATCAGCCTCAATCGTCCGGGGCTGCAGTGCTGACTTGATCCACGCTAGCTGTGGGCAAGATGAATTGTTTTCGTCGGCGGTGGAGGTTGCAGGATCGCACACTGGAAGACGACCACGATGATCCGCGCCGTGCCGATCGATGGTCCGTTCGCCGCCGCGGTCGTCAGCAGCGCAACCGCCACCGACGTCTTCCTAGCCTACATCCAGCATGTCCTCGCGCCAGAACTTCGATCGGGTGACGTGGTCGTGATGGACAATCTCGCCCGACACGAGCATCCGATGGTGCGTACGCTGATCGAGTCGGCCGGCGCGACACCGCTCTACTAGCTGCCTTGTACTCGCCCGATCTAGACCCGATCGAGAGCATGGGGAGCGAGGTGAAGCGGCATTTCCGCTCAGTCGACGCGTTCCTCAAAAAACATTGTCGAGTCATTCCGTATGGATCAGCGCCCGGGATACGGCGGCCCTATCGTTGCCAAGTCTCAGATCAGCAAAGGAAAGACTCTTGCAAACCTTTATTCATGGCTATAGGCGCTGACGTACCTTAAGTTGCGTTACTTGCTTAAATCTGACGGAAATCGCATGGAACAGCTTTCCCCCAGGTGAACGGGGAACGCTGCCGCTGATTTTCTATTTCCTCGTCGGCGATTTCGATGTGCCATTGATCATCGACCAGCCGGAAGCCAATCTGGACAACGCGACGGTGGCGAAAAAGCTTGTCGCCTGCATTCGAGACGCCCGTGGGCGTCGGCAGGTCATCATAGTCACGCACAACCCCAGTTTGGCAGTTGTCTGCGACGCCGACCAGATCATTCACGCATCATTCGACCTCAACGTCGGTCATCGGGTGGACGCTTGGCTATCTAGTCGATCGGATCAGCCCGCTGGCGTTCCTGCTGCTGATCGCGAGCAACATGATGACGGCCCTTGCCGCCGGTTCCCTCGTGAAAGCGGGCCTCCGAGGGCTGGATGGTGGCGTTAAGGGCTACATCAAGAAGAAGGTACGAGATAAGATCCAAGAGACAGGCGTTAGCATTCTGAAGGATCAACTGCTGGGAATGTTACCGGTAGATAAGCTGACCGGGGTCTTCTTCGGCGCCACGAAGAATCGTGCGTACGCGGGTCGGCTGTCCTCGGCAAAGATGAGGACGGCCATATCCGACGTGTTTGGGGACTCAGGAAAGTATGTGAAGTTTTCGCCTGGGATTAGGGAGAGTACAAGAGATCCCGCCCGCGAAGGATTCCGACCGACGGATGTGTCACGAGAAAAACTCAGCGATCCCAACTTTGATGGCGTCAACATAGTTGCGGGGGTAAGGCGTCCAGATGCCGTTGTTGGACCGTTCGCTGTGATGGAGCAGATAAGAAACCGGCGCCCCACGGGAGATCGAAATTGGCTTGCCGCTGAGTTTAAGCTGAGCACAAAAACTCTGATCAGCGACTATGTCGGAGCAAACGGGAAGGCGGCGAAGAATCCAGGGCAATTGCAGGCGATCGCAAAGTACACACAGAGGTATACCCGAACGGGGCGAATTGCGTTGTTTGTGACGCTATTTGCTGGCGGCGCAGGCGGCAAGAACTATGAAATGAATGTAAAGCTCCTGCAAGCTAGGATGGCCAAGGAGGGTATCTTGGGAATCATTGCGTCGCTGACGGGTAACAAGTAGTGATGAAATGACGATGAGGTAGACATGGCAGGAAAGATGACTCCCGCGGCCAAGCGGGAACTGAACACGGCGTTGTTCGAAGCCGTGCAGAACAACGATGTGGCAGCGGTTCGGCGATTGATCAAGCGGGGAGCGGATCCGGATACGATGAACCGTTCGGACTGCTACACGCCATTGAACGTGGCGATAGAGGAGCGGCATCTGGAGATCGTTCGAGTGTTGCTGGAGGCGGGAGCGACGCCGGTGAAAGGAATCGTAGACAATTTGGAGGAGGCAATCGAGGACAAGAACGTCGAACTCGTCAAACTTCTCCTGTCTTATGGCGCTGATCCCAATGGCGGTGCGCCGATCGCGTCACGAGTGACACGTCCGCTGATGGAGGCGGCACGGGTGGGTTCGATGAAGATTGTCGAGGTGTTGTTGGCGGCCAACGCGGATCGGACCTTGCAGAATGAAATTCTGCAAACCGCTGCCGATATCGCAACCCAGAGCGGCTTCCCGAGGATCGCCGCCAAGCTGCGACAGCCGGAGCATAAGCTGTCCAAACGCAAGAAACCGCTTGGCAAAGAGAACGCTGGATCACTCAAACTCGCAATCGAGCGAGGCAGCGTGGACGTGGTGAGGAAGATTGCGGAAGGCAAAGACCTTGATTGCTACGTCGAGGAAATGAACACTTCGCCACTTGTGTATGCCGTCTGGGAGAGGAAGCTTGACGTCATCCGCGTTTTTTTTGATCTTGGCGCATCACTTTCGTACCGCACCGGAGAGTTTCCGCTTGAGGCGGCGGCTCGCGGCGGGAGTCTTGATGTCATGGATTTACTGGTTCGTCTTGGAGCGGATGTCAACCAACGCGCGCCCAGTGGCGCAACTGCGTTGACATCGGCCATCAAGATGGAGGAAGCGGCGGCGGTCAAGTGGCTGTTGGATCACAATGCTGATCCTCACGGCAAAGATCATGTCGGTCGGACGGCATGGGACATCATGCTTGAGTGGGAGGCTCGTGTCGGCAAGTCCAACCGATGTCGCTCAGTCTTGCCGTTGACGGGAAAATGAAAACGCGTACAGGTGTCGACCAAGCTTGCGCGAGTGGCTTAAGAAGATTGGAAAGACGGAGAATTTATGTATGTCGTCTCACTTCGATGAGTCTCCGGTTGGTGACGAAGTCCCCTCACCGTTGCACGATGCTGCGCGCCGCGGGGATGTTGTCGAGGTGCGGCGGCTTATTACCGCAGGTATAGATGTGAACGCGTTAAATTGGGAAGGTATTTGTCCATTGCTGTGCGCCGTCGAAGGAGGCTCGATGGAAGTTGCCACTGTGTTATTAAGAGCAGGGTCTATGCCGGATGGAGTGAACCATACCTTGTCTCCGTTCGTGGCGGCGGCTTGGGAAGACAGGCGTGATCTTGTTGAGTTATTGCTTCAGTTTGGCGCTGATGTGAATCGCCCGGATCCTGAAACGGGCGACACCGCGTTGATGGCTGCGGCCGGAGTCGGTAATTTGCCGTTTGTCGATTTTCTCCTGAGCTTAGGAGCGAAACCAGATGTGAAAACACGTAAAGGCGAAGACGCGCTTTACTACGCGAATGTAGGAGGGCACATACCAGTTATTCGGAGGCTCAGCAATCTTTTCGCTGATCGCTCTGGTGAAAAAAACGAATCGTTCGAGGGCGATTCGGGTGAATAAAAGACATGTTTTGTTGAATGAGTAAAATGTCCCGCCTTTCTGGAATAGAATGGGGCGTCAATGAGGTAGACATGTCTAGGATTACTCCTGCTGCCAAGCGGGACCGGCGTGCTCCCCAAGATCGGTACCACTTGATATGAGAGTCTTTACGGTCCAGAGGGACCAGGAGATTCTCGATGAAAGGCAAGAAACACAAGCCCGAGCAGATCATCGCCAAGCCCCCGTGAGGCGGATGCGATGCTCAATGGCGGGTCGTCGATCGGCGAGGTGTGACCTCGACCTATACCTACGACCGTCGAGGCCGGGAGAAGGCCGCCGATTACGGCAATGGCGTAACGGTCGAGTATGACTATGGCTACCAGGCCGACTGGACCACCGCATCCGGACCGACCATCGGCTCCATCAGCCGCTCAACGGACGCCGGCGGCAATCTCACCGGCTGGACGCTGGCGAACGGCTCGCAAGTCAGTTTCTCCTACGATCGCGGCCGCCTCGATACGCAGACCGATGAACTGGGGCGCCAGACTCAATACGAATACGACGAACTCGGCCGCGTCAGCAGCACGACAGATCTTGCCACCGGGGCAGAGACCTCCTACGTGTATGACAAATCCGGTCGGCTGCTCAGTGAAACAACCCGGAAGGAACAACGACATACGACTACGACGGCGCCATGCAGTCGATCACCGATGGTCGGGGCAATACCGTCAGCTACGAGCGCGGCCTGTCCGCGACCACGATTCGCGACACGGTGAACGGTGTTCAACCTCCGTCGGAACGGCCCACGTCAGCGAGTACAGCTACGACGCGGCCGGCAACATCAAGTGGGTGGAATACACGGCGCCCGGCAGCACGAAGTATCGTACGTCATACGAGTACGATGAAGCGAACCGCCTGTCCGATCGTACACTGCCAACCAGCGTCACGACGGAGTGGATGTATGACACCCGCGACCGGATCACCAGCATCATTCACAAGAAGTCCAATGGAACGACGATTGCCAGCTACACCTACGATCACCCTCAGGCCGGCGTTGGCGAGCCGCACCGGATCACCCGTGAGGACGGCAGCTATGTCGATCTGACGTACGACGCGGCGTTGCGGCTGGAGTCGGAGGCGTATCGCGCCCCCCGGCGGCACTTTGCTGGAGACGATCACCTACAGCTACGACGCCTCCGGCAAAGGCGTCCTGATGCTGTAGTTGGACCGCATTTGGTAATGTCGCAGATTGAACGCGGGCTTGCTACAGGTAAGGACAATTGGCTGGCAGCTGAGTTCAAGTTGAGCACGAAAACCCTGATCACTGACTATGTCGGCGCAAACGGAAAAGCAGCGAAGAATCCGATGCAGTTGCAAGCTATTGCTAAGTACACCAAGAAGTACACGCAGGCCGGGCGTATCGCGTTGTTTGTCACGCTGTTTGCTGGAGGGAAGAGCGGCATAAACTATGAGGTGAACGTAAAGTTATTGCAAGCCAAAATGGCTAAAAAGGGTATTTTGGGCATCATTCCGCCGTTAACGGGCAACAAGTAGTAGAACGATTTGAAAGATGGATAATATGTCGAAGAAGCTTGCACCCGCAGTAAAGCGAGAATTGAAAAGAGCGTTATTTGTCGCAGTTGGCAACGACGACATGTCTGGGGTACGACGGCTTCTAGGTGAGGGTGCCGATCCCGACGCGATTGATCAATCGGATGGTTACACGCCGCTGAATCTGGCGATCGAGAAACGCCACCTAGATATAGCCCGTGTCCTGCTGGAGGCCGGGGCCGCGCCGGTCCGTGGGATCGTGGATAACATGGAGGAGGCAATCGAGGACAAGAATGTCGAGCTCGTGCAACTGCTGCTTGCGCACGGCGCAGACCCGGACGGCGGTACACCAAAACGGATCAGGGTCATGCGTCCGCTGATGGAAGCGGCGAGGGTTGGTTCTATGAAGATCGTGGAGGTGCTGCTGGCAGCCGGGGCGGACAAGACGTTGCAAAACGAGATGTCGTACACGGCGATGGATATCGCCAAGGAGAAGGGCTTTCCCCGTATCGCCGCCAAGCTTCGGCTCCCGGAGCAGAGGAAGGCAAAAGGCAGGAGGCTGCTTAGTAAAGAAGATGTAACCGCTATTAAACGCGCGATTCAGCGGGGCAGCGTTGCAACGGTAAAGAAACTGGCAGCGGGTAAGGAGTTGGATTGCTATCTGAGTGAGATGAACACATCGCCACTGGTCTTCGCTATTTGGCGTGAGCAGCCCGAGATTATCAAAACGCTACTAGAGTTAGGGGCGACGATCTCGTTTGGAACAGGAGAGTTTCCCTTGGAGGCGGCAGCTCGTGGCGGCGACCTCACCCTTATGGACCTATTGGTGGGACTGGGAGCAGATGTTAATCAACGCGTCCCCGGCGGCGCAACTGCGCTGACATCGGCGATCCAGCAGGAGAAAGTTGAGTCGGTAAAGTGGCTTCTCGATCATGGTGCTGATCCCCATAGCAAGGACCAAATGGGCCGGACGGCTTGGGACATCATGCTTGAATGGGAGGCGAGCATTGGCAAGCCCAGTCCGTGTCGTCCGCTTCTGCCACCGCCCTAAGGAAGTTAAAACGACTCAATTTTTATCGAATATGCCCGGCGTAGATTCAGAAGCCTTATCTGCCCTGCACGCGGCGATCGCCGCGGATGACCTGAAGTCGGTGCGGAAGATCATCAGCAGCGGCCTGGACGTGAACGACCTGCACTTTCGGGAAGGTTGGCCGTTGTCGCACGCGGTGGAGGTGGGCAACCCGAAGGTTGTCGAGGCGTTGCTGAAGGCTGGGGCAGATCCGAACCGCCACGACGGCAACGGCGAGAGCGCGCTGCTGGTGGCGCGGATGGACAACAACAAGAAGCTGCTGGAGCCTGTGGTCTCGTCCGAGGAGCGGGCGTGGGTGAACGAACGGTTTTCGACGGAGTACAAGGCTGCGGTAGAACTGGATCGGTCGATTGAATCGGCAATCAAAAGAAGGTCGTGTCGGCAAGTGCAACCGATGTCGTTCTGTCTTGCCATTGGAGAGAAAATGAAAGCGCGTACATGTGTCTAAACCAAGCGTACGCAAGTGGCTCAAGAGGATTGGAAGACGGGGAGTTCGTATATGTCGTCTCACTCCGATGAGTTTTCTGTTCCGGACGAAGCTACAACTCCACTGCATGACGCCGCTACAGCGCGTGACCTGGCGACCGTTAGGCGTTTGCTGGATGAAGGCCTTGACGCGAATCTCGCTGATTGGCGCGGGCTATGCCCTTTATTCTCGGCAGTCGAGGGCGGCTCCCTGGAAT
>JBBCIV010000191.1:0-5592 GCA_037189665.1 Phycisphaerae bacterium
TTCCAGATCCGGATGATGATTCGTCTTGTGCGCGACCGGCGCGACCGCGTTCACGAACGCCATCGTTTGATGGAAGTCCTTGAATTTGAACGTCTTGACGATCGACTCGCCCGATAGCGACCAACCGGGAAGGCGCTTTAGTCGGCCGGCCAATTCGGTAGAGGAAAGCGTGCTGGGCATGGCGAACTCCTTTGCCCATTTTTGGCATGTCTGGCGCCCGAATCGAGCCAAAAATCGCGGCGCCTTATCGGCATCGGCGGCGCGATTATCGATTCGCCCGACTGATCCGCCGCCCCGACGATCGGCAACGCCCCGCCGGCAGGCGCCGGCCATCCCTTTGAACTCGCTGAACTGCTTTGAGATCAGCGAAAGCCTTCGCGCGTCACGTTCCGCTTTGGCCGTGCATCGCAAACTGACATGAGAATTCGCCCGTTTGCCCTGATGCGGACCGGGGCCGTCGCAACTGTTTACCTGAATCGCTTGAGTCGCAGGAAGTCGATGGGCAGGTCGGTTTTTCCACCGGTCGAGAGGTCGGCCATAATTTGCCCGACAACGCTGGCGAACTTGAATCCATGGCCGCTGAAACCGCAGGCGATCGAGACGCGATCGTGTCGAGGGTGGCGGTCGAGGATGAAATGTTCGTCGGGGCTCATCGTGTAGAGGCAGGCGCGCAGCGATAGCAGCGGACCGTTGGCGTCGGGGAGATGGCGTTCGAGGCAGCCGCGGATCGTCGCCTCATCGCCGTCGCGCGGCGAGCGATCGGGATCGTCGGGATCGAACGTCGGCCCCGGATTGTGATGCGCCAGCTTGAAGCCCGGCACGTCTGCCATCATCGGAAAGCCGTAGTGGATCAGGCCGTCGCCGTGGTCGATCGCCCAGGCGGGCAGCGTGCCGAGCGAAAACAGTTCAGGGCGGCGCGGCTGCACCCATCCCAACGCCTGCCGTGTGACGCGCAGCGGAACGCCCAGGTCTTTTACAAGCCGGTCGCTCCACGCCCCGCCAGCGAAGACGACTTGCCCGCCTCGAAAGACGCCGCGATCGGTGGTTACCGTCACGCCGGTCGCATCGACATCCCAGTTGAGCACTCTGGTGTTGCCGCGAACGGCCGCGCCACGCCGCATCGCCAGATCAATCTGCGCCGTGACGCATTTTTCGGACAGCAGAAAACCGCCGTTCAGCTCCAGCATGGCCCGGTAGTCATCGGGAACCGCGAACTGCGGATAGCGGCCCGCCAGTTGGGAACGATCGAGCAGTTCGACTGGAAGACCGTGTGTACGGGCGGCATCAAGACTTCGCTCGAGCACCACGCTGCCTGGCGATCCGACATACAACACGCCGGTGTTATAGAGGAGCTTCGCATTTATTTCGGCCTCCAGCTTCGCCCACAAGGAGAACGCCTGACGCAGGAGCGGAACGTAGTCCTTGTGCTCGTAGTAGGCCATTCGGATCATGCGGGAAAAACCGTGATACGAGCCGCGCGCATGGGGAAGGTCGAATTGCTCGATTCCCAGCACCCGCACGCCGCGAGAGGCAAGTTGACAGAGGGTTGCGCTCCCCATCGCGCCGAGGCCGATGACAATGACGTCGAACGAGGACATGTGACGGATTGTAACGTATGTAATCGCGTCTGCCCTTGAGAGAACATAGGTGAGCGAAACGGGCCGCCATCTCGCCGCTTTGTGGAAAAAAGCCTGCCTTGTGCTTCGGCTGTCGAAACTGCGGGCGACGTGCCGATAGTGGATCAGTGACAGTCCCGATCGAAGTGCGAATCAAACGACTGCCCCACGGACAGGGTCTGCCCCTGCCGACGCGGATGACCGCCCACGCGGCTGGGTTCGATGTATGTGCGGCGGTCGATCGGGCGACCCCCCTCAAACGCGGCGAAATCAAGCTCATCCCCTGCGGGTTCGCGATGGCGATCCCCGAAGGTTACGAGTGCCAGGTTCGCCCCCGCTCCGGCCTCTCGGCCAGGCACGGCGTCACCCTGATCAACTCCCCCGGCACCATCGACGCCGATTATCGCGGCGAGGTCTTCGTCCCGCTCGTCAATCACGGGCCGGCCGACTTCGTCGTCGAGCGGGGCATGCGCATCGCGCAAATGCTCGTCCTGCCGGTTCCGGCGTCGGTCATGGTCGAGGTGGACGAACTGGATGATACTGCTCGCGGCGCAGGCGGCTTCGGGCATACGGGACACGTATAAGATTTGGTGAGAAATGCAGCGTAATCCACTCCGTTCTGGTCTGATCTTCCTCGCGATGGCGACGTGGCTGTTCGTCGCGTTATCGGTGATAAGCCATTCGAGCAGCGACTGGCCTTCGCACGCCGTCTATCCCTACCCGGCCGAGATCGGCAACCTATGCGGCGCCGCCGGCGCATTTATTTCGTTCTGGATTCGGTATGCGATCGGCCCGGGCGTGTACCCGGTGCTGTTCTTCTCGGCTGTGTTCATCTTCCTGTGGATGACGAAGAACCGCATCAGTGACGTGTGGCTGCGCGCGATCGGCATCGTGGTGCTGGCAGTGGCGTTCGGCGCGATCGTTCACCAGCTCTCCGGCGGATCGGTTCGCGGCCTGCCCGAGGGCAACGGCGGCGTGATGGGGATCGCTTCGGCGCACTTCCTGCAGACGCATTTCAACAAGATCGGCTCGCTGTTGGTGCTCGCCAGCGCGATGATCGTCGGCCTGATCCTCGCGGCTGACGACTTGGCGCTCCGCACGCCGGGCGCGGTCGCATCAGCGTGGTCAAACGCCAAGGGCAGGGTGATCGAAAACCCGCTCATGCGATTCAAGTTTCCGGAAATCCCGAAACTCCCCTCGTTCGACCGTTTTCGTACGGTGGACGAGTCCGGCGCCCGCGTGAGCGGTAGCGCGCCGCGACCCACCAGCACGTCGGAGGATGAAGAGGACGAAGATTTCAAGCCCGCCGTCCTGCTGGAAACCAAGCCCAAACGTGAGCCGCCTGCGCCAACGGATAAGCCGAACCTGAAATTCGTGCCTGGTCCGGACGACGACATCAATCTCGATTTCCCTCACGACACCCCCGCTGCCGACACCGTCACGGCGGAGGACCCGCACGACTTCGGCCCGAGTGAGGCCGCGACTATCCCCGAGCCGGAGCCCGAACCCGAAATCATCCCACCCGAACCGCCGGCCGCGCCGGAAATCCGTAAGGATATCGTCGTTCGCCTGCCGAGCATGCAGAAGCCCAAACAGCTCGCCCCACCGCCCCCGAAGGAACTGGGCGATTATCAGCTCCCCGGCTGGGAAGTGCTGGCCGACGCCGAGCACGGCTTTGCCGAATCACAGGAAAGCTACGTCCGCGAGAAGGCCGCCATCCTCGAGCAGGCGCTCAGGGAATTCGACATCGACGCGCAGGTGGTCGAGATCGACACCGGCCCGGTCATCACGATGTACGAGATCAGCCTAGCGCCGGGCATCAAGGTCAGCGCGATCACCGCGCTGACCAACGACATCGCCCGCGCCTTGGCCGCCACCAGCGTGCGCATCGTTGCGCCCGTTCCTGGCAAGCACACCGTCGGCATCGAGGTACCCAATGCGCAGAAGGAAAAGGTGCGCATGAAGGAATTGATGCAACTGGCGCCCGAGGCCACGCAGAAGATGGCGATCCCGCTCTACCTCGGCAAGAACGCCTCCGGCGAGCCGATGATCGGCGACCTCACCGCCATGCCGCACTGCCTGATCGCCGGTACCACCGGCTCGGGCAAGTCGGTCTGCATCAACACCATCATCATGTCCATCATGTACACCCAGCGGCCGGACATGGTGAAGCTGATCCTGGTGGACCCGAAGGTCGTCGAAATGGCGCCCTTCAAGGACATCCCTCACCTGATGTGCCCCGTCATCACCGAGACCGCCAAGGCCACCAGCGTGCTGGAATGGGCCTGCACGAAGATGGACGAGCGCTACGAGCTGATGGCCGAGGCCGGCGTGCGCAACATCAAGGACTACAACAAGATGAGTTGGGAGGAGCTGAAGGAGCGCTTCTCCATCGCCTCCGACGAGGAAGGCGCCAAGATCCCGAAGAAGATCCCGTACATCGTCATCATCATCGACGAGTTGGCCGACCTGATGATGACCAGCGGCAAGGAAGTGGAAAGCTTCATCGTTCGCATCGCCCAGAAGGCCCGCGCGGTCGGCATCCACCTCATCCTCGCCACCCAGCGTCCGCAGGCGACGGTGGTGACGGGCCTGATCAAGTCGAACATGCCCAGCAAGATCGCGTTCCGCGTCGCCAGCAAGATGGACAGCCGCATCGTGCTCGACCAGAACGGCGCCGAACTCCTGCTCGGCCACGGTGACATGCTCTTCCTGCCCAACGGCGGGTCCAAGCCCAACCGCGGACAGGGAACGTACATCGACGACAAGGAAATCCGCGATTCAGTCAAACTGGTTAAAACGTTGGCCGAGGCGCAATACGAGCCGGAGTTGGTCCAGATCAAGGCGACCGGATCGATCGACGAAGAGGCCGCCAAGGACCCGCTGTTTGACGATGCCGTTCGCGTCGTGCTGGAAACCAAGCGCGGCAGCGTATCGCTCCTGCAACGCCGCCTGACCATCGGCTATTCCCGCGCCAGCCGCCTGATCGAAGCGATGGCCGCCGCCGGGATTGTGGGCGAGTACAAGGGCTCTCAGGCCCGCGAGGCCGCGATCACGCTGGAGGAGTGGGATGCCATCAAGGCGGCCCAGCAGAGCGATTCGGAAGACGGGATGAGCGTCTGATTTTCGGCGCTCTTCCGCGTGAAGATTTCATCAAGGTAGTTCATTTCCGCTCGCCGTGACGCTTTAATGGGCGTCCATGGGCAAGCATTTTGTCGTCGCCGTATGGTTCGTTCTGCTGGTCGTTTCCGGTGGCATTGCGGAAGAAATTCGCATCGTCACCTACAACGTCGAGAACTGGCGGCTGCGGTTTGACGTTCGCGAGTTGCTCGAGTGGGCCAAGACGCAGCCGAAGAGCGATCAACTGAACCAACTCATCCGCTCCGAGCGCAATCAGGACGACGAAGACAACTGGGAGATCGCCGAGACGATCAAGCATCCCAAGGTGAACCCGGACATCCTGCTGTTCCAGGAGGGCTGCGAGCAGGAAGACCTCGACGCGTTCAACAAGAAGTGGCTTGGCGGCGTCTACACGACGGCAAAGGTGTTCCCGAGCAACAGCGGCCGAGGGCAGACGATCGGGATTCTGGCGAAAGAAGGGTTCAAGGTCCTCGACGTTCGCGATCAATATCACAAGGAGATTGACCCTGTCGCCAAGGAATGGCTGGCCGCCAACGAGGAAGAGCCGACCGACGCCATGAAGGAAAACCGCTTGTTTGCCCGCGGACCGGCGTTCGTGAAGGTGCGGTCGCCTGGGGGATATGTGTTCTGGGTGGGAACGAACCATCAGAAGAGCAAAGGCGGGAACAACGCGAACGTCTCGGCGTGGCGGCTGCGCGAGGCGAAGCGGACGCACGAGATCGTCCTCGAACTGGCGAAGGACGGCACGGACGTCGTCTTCGGCGGCGACATGAACGACGAACTCGGCATCCAGGAATTCGAACAGGAAGCCGGCGGCGACGCGATCGCGGCGCTC
>JBBCIV010000192.1:0-29823 GCA_037189665.1 Phycisphaerae bacterium
GTCCGCCACCAGATGCAGCGCATTGGCGTTCGACACCGACGTCAGGCTGCTCGACGCGAACTCCGTCCAGGTCACGCCGCCATCCGTCGAATACCACCAGTTGCCCTGGCTCGTGTCCGCCGTCGTGATCGCAAGACCGGCAACGTTGTGATCGCCGTCCGTGACGTTCGAGGGACCGCTGCCCTCACCCACGATGGTCGAGACGAGGAAGCCGACCGCGCCCGTCGGCACACCGAGATTGTCCTCCGTCTGGTCAGGGACCGTCACGACGATGCCGTTGTCGAGGATCGGCGAATCGTTGGCCGGCGTGACCGTGATCGTGCTCAACGTCCCGTCGATGACCTGGCCGTTGGTCGCGGTCGCATTGAAGGTGACCGTGCGTGCGCCCGTGGTCGGCGTGTCGCTCGAGTCGAAATAGGTCACCGCGCGCATCGCGGCCTGCCATTGAGCAGCCGTCGCCGTGCCGCCAGCGGAGGTCAGGGTCATCGTTCCGGTAACCGGGTCCCATGTGCCCGAGATGTTGCCCATCGTTGCCGGAACATACGTGAAGGCCAGGACATCCTCGCCGTTCTGGTAGCTGCCCGGCGTGATGGTGAGCACGATCTCGCTGTACTGGTCGTTGATCTGGATGCCGGGCGCCAACGGCACGCCGCTGAGCGCCGGATCCGTGTTGTTCGGCTCCTGGAATCCCGTGCTGTTGGTTGCCGGCGCGATCTCCAGCAGGATCTGGGCCTGCAGGCTGGTCATGACTCCGCCCATGCCCTGGAAGGCATTGCCGTCGGTCGTGCCGGTCTGCGTGTTGTGGTCGGTCAGTGTGGCATTGATGACGAGGCCGCTGTCGAGCTGCGTGGCCGGGCCGACGTTCGAGTAGGTGACGTTGTTCAGGACACTCTGGACGTCGACGGAATCGGTCCCCGAGGCGAACGTCACGGTGAGCGTCCCGCCGCTCATCGTGAAGGTGCCGATGGCCGTACCGTTGAAGCGCACGATGCCGCCGTCGAAGAACAGACCGGTCGCGATGGTGCCGTTTCCGCCGAAGACGTCGTTTGCATTCGGCGCGATGTCGCGCTGGATCGTCAGGACGGTGCCGCCATAGTCGCCGCGGTTTGCGCTGACCAGGGCGTCGAGCTGCTCGTCCGCGATATCGGTGCCGCCGTTGCTCAGCGTCACGGCGGGGCCGCCCATCGTGTAGAGCTTCGCACCCGCAGGAGTGTCGTCGCCCCAATCCGTGATCGTGGGCGCGGTATCGGCGAGGCGATAGGCGAAGTTGATGCCGGTCGCGTCGGCCGTGGAATCCGCGGTGAAGGTGAAAGCGGCCTGGCCCGTGCCGAGCGCCGCCTCCGGCGAATTGGAGTGGTGGAAAGTGGAGCCGAGGGTGCCGTCGGTCGAATAGACCAGCGTGGCCGTGCCCGTGACCGACGACGACGTTGTCGTCAGCGGTGCGCGGATCGTCGACGCCGTGTCGGTCGGCAGCAGGAACGAGTAGTCGCCGGACGCGTCGGTCGTCACGGTCGACGTGACGAGACCGGGGCCGGCTCCCCAGGTGCTCGTCATCAGGACACCCTGCAGCAGGGTATCGAGGACGCCGGCCGTATCGGCCGAGAGGTCCTGCGCATTCAGGGCGGAACCGATATCGTTCCAGACGTTGCCGCGGGCGATGCCGAGGCCGATCGTGTCGCTGGCGACGTAGTCGTTCAGGCCGCCGCTGCCGTCCTGCCCGGTGCGCTCGCCGAGCGCACTGCCTGCCGTGTCGGTGCCGCCCGGCCCCCAGCTTGCGCCATAGAAGCCGTCGGGCGCGCCAGGCTGCGTGAAGGCCGTGGTGTCGTCAATCGAGGCATAGGTGACCGTCGCCGTCGCGTCGGCGACCGCCTGCGTGCGATCGGTCACCGTCGTGGTGTAGGTGAACGTTTGCGACTGGCCGACACCCAGCGTCATGCTCGCCAGCAGGGCCCCGGTGCCGTTGCCCGAGGTCACATTGATATCGGTCGCCGTGCCGGAATACGATAGGCCGGCAATGTCCTCGAGATTGCCCGCCAGCGTGTCGTCGAGGTTGACGTTGTAGGCGATCGCATTGCCGGTGTTGGTCAGCACCACCTGCCAGGTGACCTCACCCGTCGCCTGGTTGATCGACGTGACCGTCTTGTTGATGCTGACCACGGGCTCGCGCACCGTCAGCGTGACGGCCGGCGTGGTCGTGCTGTCGATCGATGCAGTCGTGTTGAGGTTGGTGCCGCTCTGGTTGCCCGCCTCGTTACGGACCACCGCGTTGAACTCGATGATCACGTAGTTCGGCGACGCCGAGTTGGTGTTGTTCTGCACGTCGCCCAGGTTGAAGGTGACGTCCCCGCCGCTGCCTCCGGCGGCCGTGATGCCCGCGATCATGTCGGCCGTCGGCACCCAGGTCATCGGATCGAAGCCCGGAACATCGGTGTCGACCTGGATCGCCCAGTTGCTGCCGGTCGCATCGATCACCGACGAGGTGATCGAGCCGTTCGGGCTGGCCAGCGCAATGGTGGCGTTGCCGAGATATTCGAGACCCGGCGGCAGATTGACAGTGAAGGCGACGCCGCTGTTGAGGCCCATCGGGATCTCGACATAGACCTTCATGCGGACGATCTCGCCGACCACCACGTCCGCGGTCGTTTGCGGGTCGGTCTGGGTCGGCGGATCGCTCGTATCGGTCGCGTTCGACTGATCGACGATGCGCAGCACCGGCGTGAAGACGCCGACCGACACGGTGCGGTCGGTGCCGACCATGTAGGTGCGCTCGCCCGTCACGTCCCCCGGCATGGAGGTGTAGGTGCCGTCGGTCTGAACCTCGAGCTGCGTGTTGGCAGGAAGGTCGTTGTTCACCGTCGCCTGGAAGGTGAAGGTCGCCGACTGCCCTGCCCCGAGCTGCGTGATCGAGATCGTGCGGGCGAAATCGTCGAGGGTGACACCCGTCGGCGAGCCCCCGGTCTGCGTCAGGCTGCTCCCGACCCAGGTGAGGCCCGACGGCAGCGTGATCGTGTCGAAGAAATCCTCCGCCGCCACCGGCCGGTTGTTGGTCACGGTGAAGGTGTAGGTCAGGACCTGTCCGCTGTGGACCGGGTTGCCGCCATTGTTGACCGTCAGGTTGCCGACGATCAGAGGGTCGCGCTCGGTTGCCGTGACGGAACTCGAGAGCGAGTTGCTCACCGCCCAGTTCAGCGTGCCGGTATTCTGGATCTGGGTCTGATCGACGTTGGTGCTGTCGGCGATGCGGGCGGTGAAGGTGAACGTCACCGTGCCGTTCGCGTCGGCGTTGGTATTGGTGACCGTGCCAAGCGTTGCCGTCACGGTCGTGCCGTCGAACGACAGGACCGTGTCGCCCGAAACGGTGACGTTGCCGCCGGCGACGATGGCGCCCGGCACGATATTGGTGAGGAATGCCGGAATCGTATCCGTGAAGGTGACGTTGGACATGCTGCCTTCCGGCAAGGTCAGCGTGAAGGTGTAGGTGATCGTCTCGCCGACGACGACCGTGTTGAGTGTCACATGCGGATTGTCGCCGGCAGTGATCTGCTTGACGAAGGCGGGACTCGATGTGGTGACCGTCGCCGTATCCGTGATGTTGGAGGCAGTGCCGCCGACCGGCACGCCGGAAGTCACGAAACCAGGTCCGTTGTTGGCACCCGACCAGTTGAGGATGCTGCCGACGGCGGTCAGCGTCGAGGCGACCGCCTGCGCGGCTGTCAGCTTCAGGTCGTAGGTGACGAACAGGATGTCCCGATTGGACGGGTCGCCCGTGCCGTTCAGCACGACGGAGTCTGTCGTGCCGTCGGCACCGTGGATCTGAATGCCCGTCGCAGAGAAGAAATCCGCGATGTCGCCCGTGAAAGTGAGGATGGTGCCGTCGCCCAGCGTGACCTGGAGATTCGTGACGTCGCTGGCGGCATAGCCGGACGGCAGTTCTCCACGCACGATGACGTCATAGGCGACGCCGTTGCCGGTGTTCTCCACCGACTGTACCACACGTACCGTGTCGCCGGCGTCGGCGCCATCCACGTTCTGGTTCAACAGATCGACGATGGTATCGGGGATCGCCCCCGTGAAGACGCCTCCGCTGCCCGCCACATCGAAGGTGGAGGTCGGGCTGGAGTTCCCGACGCCGTCACCCGTGTAGGATGCCCCCGCCTCCGCCGTGCCAGTGTTGCTGGCCAGCGAGACGATGCCCGTCTTGATGACCAGGCTGGGCTCGTTCATGACCTGCTGGCGGATCGCGGCGTCGGCCAGATTCGTGCCCGCGGCATTGGTGTAGGCCGCCTGAGACTGGGTCGTCAGCGCGAGACCGTCGGCGAAGGGCTGATCCGATGCCTGCATCGTGAACTGTACAGTGACGGTCTGATTGCCGGCATTGCTCGTGCTGTCGTAGCTGCCGAAATGGAAGGTGACGCTGTTGCCGACCGAATCGAAGCTCATGGTCGGCGTGCCGCCCGACGGGTCGGACAGGACGGTGAAGGTGTTCACGTCGAAGCCGTTGCCTGCCGTGAGCGTGCCCGCCGTGTAGACCGGGAGCGGCAGGAACGTCGTCAGGTCCAGGTTGCCGTAGTCGCCCTGCGCGAGGTTGTAGGTCACCGTGTAGGTGACGAGCTGGCCCGCCTGGATATTGACCGTCGGTCCGGTCGCCACGCCGTTGACGTGCGTGATGTCCATCGTGAGGTTGCCGGAGGCGATCTCGCTCGTCGTGCTCGAACTGTCGGAGATCGGGCTCGGATCGTTGTTGAAATGGCTGGTGACGATACCCGAGCCGGTCGCGCTGCTCGTCGTCGTATCGTTCTCGCGCAGGCTCTGGCCGGCATTGGCATCGGTGTAGCGATCGAGCACGCGGGCGCGGAACGTGATCGTCCCCTCCGTCCCATCCGGGCCGCCATTGAGGTTGCCGTCGCCGGTAGTGGCCAGCAGCAGGCCGCTCACGTCGAACTGCATCGCCGTCTGGCCATTGGCGTCGCGCGCGGCGTAGCTCCAGAAACCGTTCGCCCCCGATGTCGCGACCGACTGGCCGTTGTCCGTCGTCATGCCGTCGGCGATGGCACCGAAGTCGATCGCCCCCACGGCGACGCCGTTGCGATAGACCGTCAGGATGGGCGATTCGTCCGGCAGAAGGGTCATGCCGTCGCCCAGCAGATTTGCGATCGACAGGTTGCTGAGGTCGAAGAAATCGGAGACCTGGAAGTGCACCGTGTACTCGACGATGTCGCCCGGCGAGAAACCGGTGTTCGCCGTGTCGTTCACGATGGCGCTGGTGACCTGGACGGCGAACGACTTGGCCGTGAAGGTCGGATTGACGCCATCGCCCGAACCGCTGATCGCCTGCGGACTCGGGTCGAACGCTCCCGCTTCCGGCACCCAGGCGTCGGCGGTGTAGCTGTAGGTCGGGTTGAGGCTTACGGACACCGGCGCCCCGGTGTCGGGGTCGAGCACCTGGGTATCGCCGGCATCGGCCTGCGGCACGAAAATCGGGATGTCGATCGTCTGCGCACTCGACAGACTCGCGAATCGCACCAGGAGCGTTCCGCCGGGACCGCTCGTCGAGGGCACCACCTCGGCAACGCCGCCGCCACTGATCGCGATCGTACCGCCCGTGTACTGCACGTTGTCCGGCAGATCGAGGGTGAAGAGAAGGTTTTCGATCGGCGCACCAGCAGCTGCCGGCGCCGGCGTCACCGTGACCGTGTATTGGCCGGGGAAACTGGAACCGGTGGCCGTCTCGCCCTCGCCCGGCTGCGTGCTGACCTGCGTCGTGACGTTGAGCAGGTTGACGTTCAGGTTGCTCGTCGCACTCGCGCCGATCACGGGCGCATCGGTCGACGGATTGTTCAGCGCATCCGCGCCGTACTGGAAGCCACCCACGGCTACCATACGGAGATCGCCGGCGCTGGTGAGCTCGCTGCGGCTGTCGAGATTGAAATTGAGGATGACTTCTGCGGCAGGCTGGTCGGCCGTGAAGCTGCCGAACGGCAGCGTGATGAGGTACATCGTGTCGCCGACCTGGAAGCCGCTCGGTGCCGCAACGAAGGTCGGGTTGCCATTGGCATCGAGGAGCATCGGGTTGATCGCGCCGACGACACCCGCGTGACCCGGAATCGTGTCCGAAAGAGTGATCGCCTGGTAGCTGACCGAAGCGCCGAGGAAGGTGGCGCCGGTGAGCGTCACCGCGTGGTCTGCGCCAGCCCCTGTCTGCGAGGGCACGAAGAGCTGGACGAAGGGACCGAAGCCCGTGCCATTGGCCGCGGTGTTGTCGAACGTCAGGGTCTGCGTGAACGAGCTGCCGAGGAGGATGTCGGTCGGGCCGGACAGGCTGACCGTCGGCACCGGCGCGTCGAGCACATAGCTGAAGGCCGCGATGGCTTCCTCGCTGAACGGCAACGTCGGATCCACTTCGCCCGCCGTGCGCTCCAATGCCCAGTCGCCTCCCATCGGGGCGAAACCGGTCGCGTCGATCGACGCGGCAACGCCGACGCCGGTCAGCGCATGGAGATCGTTGACGAAAGCGGCGCCCGCGGTTCCCGCGCCGACGTCGCAGCCCCAGAACTGGATCTGCGCATTGTCGGTCAGGCTGTTGCGCCAACCCGCGATATCCTGCGCATTGGCCTGCAGCACCGCATCGTTCACAACCGAAGCGCCGAGCTGAATCTCGCCCGCCTGACCGTAGGTCAGGAAGTCGACCTGCTGGATGCCCTGCAGCCCGTCGAGCGTACGCGTGACCTGGGCGATGCCGTCGAGCGTCGGATCGATGATCACGACCTTGGTGGACGGCGACACGCTTTCAGCGAGCTGCTGCCAGCCGGCGACGCGCGGATCGACGAACAGCACCGAATCGATCAGAGGCGCGCCGGACGATTGGGGGTTGCCCTCTTCGGCGGTCGAGGCGGCCGGCGTGGACGGATGATTGTCCGCCGCTTCCTGTTGCGGATCGACCGGAGCGGGATTGTCGTCGGTGCGAGGACTGTCGGTCGCATCGACATCGTGCGTGGTCGGCGAAGACGAGGCGTCTGTCGACGCGGTCGTCTCGGTCGGATCACTGTTGTTCTGGGGTTGCGTGCTGCTGGCGACGAGACTGGCGTCGAACAGAAACCGCGGCTCAAGAACAAAACTCATAGCGCACCCACCCTGCCAAATGCGCGCAGTGCGGCTCTGCTAATCCAAAGCCACACTACGATTTACTGGAGGCAAGTACGTTTCGTGGCAGTCAAAAAACCCCAACGACTGCAACTCACACCCTACCCCCACACCTCAATATAAGAGCCTGCCCTACGAAGGGATACACTTTCAATGCAGGAAAAGATGGAAATCTGCGCCCTAACGGCGCACACTTGACGCGCCACTTACAGAAATATTATTACTTTTATAAAACATATAAGATAATTATATTCCAGTTACAAAATAGTTTCGTAAAGAAACTTTAATCAAAAGGACAGTATCCAAAAGCCATTCGTGCACGTCCAAAAAATATATATGACGGGATAAATTTCAACCAATCGGACATCGTCCGACCTCACGCAGGGGTAGTGCGCGCGCCCTCCTGCTGATCACGCCAGCGGAGCAACTTCTGTACGCCTTCATGCATCGACACCTGCGGTTGCCAGCCGATGATCTCACCCGCGAGGTCGTGGGGGATGTGGAAGGCGCCGCCCGAAGTCAGACGGACCGTCCCCGGCGGATCGGGCTTCACTTCCGGCGTCAGCGGGCTGCCGCAATAGTCGAGCACGAGTTGCACCAGCTCTCGCGTGGTGATCGGCGACGGTCCCGAGACGTTGACCGCGACATTCGTGGCCGCACTCGTGAAGGCGGCCAGGTTGGCGCGCGCGACGTCGCCCACATAGACGAAGTGTTTGGTCTCGCTGCCGTCACCCGGCAGTACTGGCCGCTCGCCGCGCTTGATGCGGTCGTAGGTCTCCATGATGTAGAGCGAGTTGGCGGCGCGATAGTGCTGGCGCTCGCCGTAGACCGTCGAGTAGCGCAGCACCAGGTAGTCGAGGCCGGCCTTCTGGTGGACCTGCCGGCAGAGCTGTTCGCCCATGATCTTGGCCGCACCGTACAGGATTGCCGCCGGTGGCGCGCCCGCGACATGGAACGGCCCGTCCTCGGCGAGCGCGCCGGAGATCCCAGGGCCATAGCCATAGACGGCATTCGACGAGGCGAACACGAACTTGCGCACCTTGTTGCGCACGCAGGCCTCCAGGACATTCTGCGCGCCGCGGATATTGACGTCGATCGCCTGCCACGGCGACGTGGCGAAACCCAGCGTCATGTAGGCCGCCAGCAACAGGACGCCGTCGACGCCCTCCGTCGCCGACAGCAGATCGGGCAGGCGCGTGATGTCGGTGCGCAGCAGCTTCACGCGCGGATGGCCGTCGAGATGGGCGATCGCCTCGGGGGTGCCGAATGCGAAATTGTCCAGCAGCACGACCTCCTTTGCGCCGGCGGCCAGGAGATGGTCGGCGGTGTGTGATCCCACGAGGCTTGCCGCCCCGACCAGCAGGAAGCGGGAACCGGAGATTTCGAGGCCGCGCTTGGATGGATCGCTCATTGGAAGACTCCCCTTCACAGGCCGAGGGGTGCGCCGTGCAACCCCCAGTAGATGCTCTTGGTCTGGGTATAGAGCCGCAGACCCTGGATGCCCTTTTCGCGCCCGATGCCGCTCGACTTGAAGCCGCCGAAGGGCGTGGCGATGTGCGACTGCTTGTAGGTGTTGATCCAAACCGAACCCGCCTCGAGTTCGCGCGCCACCCGCCAGGCCCTGGCGTAGTCCGACGTCCACAGTCCGGCGGCCAGGCCGAAGGCGGTGCCGTTGGCCTTGTCGATCAGATCGTCCTCACCGTCGAACGGCAGCACAACGAGGACCGGACCGAAAATCTCCTCCTGGCAGACGCGGGCCTGCGGCGGCAGCGCATCGATGACCGTCGGCAGATAGAAGCAGCCCTTGCCCAGCGCGCCTTCCTCGGGGATGCGGCCGCCGGTCAGCACGCGGCCGCCTTCCTCGCGCGCCAAAGCAACATAACCCGAGACCTTGGACTGGTGCCCCCGCGAGATCAGCGGGCCCATCTGGGTCGCCGGATCGTCGGGCAGGCCGACACGGATAAGGCCGGCGCGTTCCACCAGTTCGTCGAGCACCTCGCGATAGACCGTCCGCTCGACGAACAGCCGCGAACCCGCGACGCAGCTCTGGCCGGCCGATCCGAAGATGCCGGAGAGGACGCCGGCAATCGCCTCGTCGCGCGCAGCGTCGGCAAAGACGATGTGGGGCGACTTGCCGCCCAGCTCGAGCGAGACCGGAATCAGCCGCTGACCGGAGATCGCGCCGATCGCCCGCCCCGTCTCGGTGCCGCCGGTGAAGGACACCATTCGCACCCCCTCGTGCCGGACAAGGGCCGCACCGACATCCTCTCCATGGCCGGTCAGGGCGATCAGCATGTCCTCCGGCAGCCCGGCCTCGCTGCAGATGCGCACCAGTTCGAGTGCGAGCTGGGGCGTCTCCTCGGACGGCTTCAGCAGCACCGCGTTGCCGGCCGCGAGCGCCGGCGCCACCTTCTGCGCCTCGTTCATGATCGGCGAATTCCATGGCGTGATCGCCGCCACGACGCCGAACGGCTCGGGGATGGCCATCGAGAAGTACTCGCCGCGCGCCGGCGTGAGATCTCCTTGCAGCGTCTCGCATACCGCGGCGTAGTAGCGGAACGACCCGGCCGCGCTGTCGACCATGTTCAGGCATTCCTTGTAGGGCTTGCCGCTGTCGGCCATCTGCAGGCGGGCCAGCGGCGCGCGCTCGGCAAGCAGCCGGCGGCCGACTTCGTAGAGCACCCCCGCCCGCTGATCCTGCCGCAGCCTGCGCCAGGACGAGCGGCGAAAGGCCCGCCAGGCGCGCTCGACTGCACCGTCGACGTCGGCCGCCGTGGCGCGCCTGACGACGCCCGCCACCTCACCCGACGCCGGATTGATCGAAACCAGCTCCCGACCGTTGTCTTCCATGGCGCTCGCCCCGTTCTCGATTACCGGGCTGCAATACGGCGCCAGTCGATCATCCATCAAATCGAAAAATATCGTCTATTATTAGGTAATGACGATGAACATAAAGTATCGGCCCCTGCGCGCCTTCCTGCTTGCGACCCGGACGCAGTCGTTCACCGAGGCGGCCAACCGGCTCGGCGTCACCCAGCCGTCCTTCACCGCCCTGATCCAGGATCTCGAGGAAACCCTGGGCGTGCGATTGTTCGAGCGGACGACGCGCCGCCATGCCCTGACCCATGCAGGGGAGGAATTCCTCGCCCGCGTGGAACGCCCGCTGGGAGAGGTCGAGGAGGCCTACCGCAGCGTGCTGGATCTCGCCGAAGCGAAGCGCGGGACGGCCGTGATCGGCGCCTTGCCTTCGACCGCCATCGCCTTGGTGCCCCTGGCCCTGGACTCGTTGCGTCGCGCCCACCCCGGGTTGCACTTCCGGATTCACGAGGCACACAACGATCAACTCATTGCGATGCTGCGGACCAACCAGCTCGATTGCGCCCTTGCCGCCCTGCCGAGTTCCCCAGCCGGCCTGGCCTTTCGCCCGGTCATCGAGGATAGGTTCTGCGCCGTCTTCCCTCTCGATCACGCTCTTGCCCGACTGACGAAGGTCGGCTGGCTCGACCTGCTGCGGCACGACCTCATCCTGCTGTCGCGCGGCTCCAACGCCCGCACGCTGTTCGACGTCGCGTTGATGCGAAAGTCCGCAGCACTGCCCACGATCTCTCCACGTTACGACGTGACGAATATGACGACGGCGGCGCAACTGGCCCGCAGAGGAATGGGCGTCGCCGTGCTGCCCTACCTCGCCCTCCACGAGCTCGGCCTGGACGGCCTGGCGTACAGACCCATCGGATCCCCTCTGGCGCACCGAACCATCGGCGTGGTGTTCGAGCGGGACCGAGGATTGTCGCCGGCCGGTCAGCGCTTCGTTGACCATGTGAACGCGATCCTTCCGGAAGTGCAGCGACGGCTTCTTATCTCAGCCCCGGCCTCGGGAATGCGAGCACGATCATCCTCCGACACCCGTCGACGACCCGTCCTGCGGTGACGATCGCGCTGTAGAGCCCGTCGCACTCCGATACCCGGAGCAGCTCTTCTTCTGCTCGAGACGCCCGACGGACGCCGACGATTTACCGGCCGTCCGGCGCTCCCGCCGCCTTGGCCTCTGCACCTGACGCCGGAGCTGGGGTCTGGAGCAGTCGGCGACCGTCTTCGCCGAAGAAATGCAGGCGGTCAGCCGGCAGATGCAGGTGGATGCGATCGCCCTTCCGGGGAACGGCTCCTTCGGAGCCGTGACGGACGACCAGACGGCTGCCGTCCCCCAGCGACGCGTGTACGAAGCTGGCATCGCCGAGATCCTCGACATGAGCGACACGCGCCGGCAATGCCCCAGCCCCGTCATCGTGCGCAAGAGCGACAGCTTCCGGCCGAATGCCGAGATCCGCGGCGCCCGAGAGCGGCACGTCCAGCGCAATGCTGTCGCCGTTGCGGAGCATGGCCCGCCCCGCCTCCATCCGCACCGGGACGATGTTCATCGGCGGCAGGCCGATGAACTCGGCCACGAACCGGGTTGCCGGCTTCCGATACAGTTCGGTCGGCCTGCCGACCTGCTCGATACGCCCCTTGTTCAGGAGCACGATGCGGTCGGCCAATGTCATGGCCTCCTGCTGGTCGTGCGTCACGTAGATCATGGTCGACGGCAACTCGTCGTGAAGGCGCGCGATCTCGAGGCGGGTCTGGGCGCGCAGCGCGGCATCGAGGTTCGAGAGCGGTTCGTCGAAGAGAAACACGCGCGGCTCCCGGACGATGGCCCGGGCGATGGCGACGCGCTGGCGCTGTCCGCCGGACAGTTCGCGCGGGCGACGCTCCAGCAATCCGCCGATCTGCAGCATATCCGCGACGCGACGCACACGCTGGTCCACGCTTTCGGGGCTCGTGCCCGCCATCTTCAGACCGAAGGCGATGTTCTTGTAGGCATCCATATGCGGATAGAGCGCATAGCTCTGGAAGACCATCGCCGTGCCGCGCCTGGACGGTGGAGAATGCGTTACGTCCTCCTCGCCGATCCTGATGGTGCCCGACGTCACTTCCTCAAGCCCGGCGATGAGCCTCAGAAGCGTAGATTTTCCGCAACCGGAGGGTCCGACGAAAACGGTGAACTCCCCCGCGGCGATATCGAGATCGATGCCGCGGATGACCTCGGTTCGATCGAAGCGCTTGACGAGATTCTGCAGCTGGACGCGTGCCATGGCTCTATCCCTTCACGGCGCCCGCGGTGAGGCCCGCCACCATGCGGCGCTGGAACATCAGCACGAGGACGATGAGGGGCACGGTGACGATGACCGAGGCCGCCATGATGTTCCCCCACGGCAGCTCGTACTCGCTCGCTCCCGTGATCAGGGCGATCGCGACCGGAACCGTGCGCTGCTCGTTCGACAGGGTGAAGGTGAGCGCGAAGAGAAATTCGTTCCACGCCGCGATGAAGGCCAGCAGGCCGGTTGCCGCCATGGCCGGCGCCATCAGCGGCAGGAAGATGTGCCGGACGATCGCAAGGGGCCCCAGATTGTCCATGATGGCGGCCTCCTCGAGTTCGACCGGCAGGTCGCGCATGAAGGTGGTGAGAACCCACACCGTGAACGGCAACGTGAAGATCATGTACGACAGGACGAGGCCGGCAAGGTTGTTGTACAGACCGAGCCCGCGGATGACCTCGAAGAGCCCCGAAAGGACAGCCACCTGCGGGAACATCGAGATGGCGAGAATGGCGAAGAGCAGCGCCTTGCGCCCGGCGAAACGCACGCGGCTGAGCGCATACGCCGCGGTCACGGACAACGCCAGAGACAGCGCGACGACGCAGACCGCGACGATGACCGAATTGAGGATGTTCAGGGCGAAGTTCTGCTCGCCCCAGATCCGCAGGTAGCTCGTCAGGTCGGCGGTCTGCGGCCAATAGCTGACGCGGAAAAGATCCGAGCCGGATTTGAGCGACGTTATGACCGCATAGTACAGGGGGAACAGGAGAAAGCCTGCAAGTGCGATGCAGGCTGCGGCGAGGCCGGCACGCGAGGCGATGCGTCTCATCTCGCCGCCCCCCGCACATCGACGCGCATGGCGACCAGGTAGAGAGATGTCAGAAATGCGATGATGAAGAACAGCAAGGTCGACGCGGCCGAGCCGTAGCCCACGTCCTGGAAGTCGACGAGCTCGCGCTGCGCGAACACGGACAGCGTCATCGTCGCATCCGTCGCCCCCGTCATGACGTAGACGAGATCGAACATGCGCATCGCGTCGAGCAGGCGGAAGATGACGGCGATGGCGAGCGCAGGGCCGATCAGGGGCAGCGTCACATGGAAGAAGACCTTGACCGGCCCGACGCCGTCGACCTCGGCCGCCTCGTAGCAATCCTTCGGCACCATCTGCAGCGCCGCCAGCGCGAGCAGCGCCACGAACGGCGTCGTCTTCCAGACGTCCACCATAATGACGGAAACCATCGACAGCGACGGATCGGCCAGCCAGGCCAGGGGGGCACCGATCACGCCGAGCCTCATCAGCGCATCGTTGATCACGCCGAACTGGTCGTTGAGCATCCAGCTCCACATCTTTGCCGAAACCACGGTCGGGATGGCCCAGGGCACGAGCATCGCCGCCCGCATCAGGCCCCGGCCCGGGAACTTCTCGTTCAGCAGGAGCGCGATCAGGACACCGAGAATCGTCTCCAGCCCCACCGACGCCACGACGAAGATCATCGTGTTGCGAAGGGCGGCAAGCCATTGCGGATCGCTGAGCACGCCGTACCAGCGACCTCCCTCGTAGGCGAGATAGTTGGACATGCCGACAAAGCGATGCGCGCTCATGTCGACCAATGTCGCGTTGGTCAGGCTGAAATAGAATGTCCGCGCCAGGGGCCAGACCGCAACCGCGACGAGGATCGCGAGCATCGGCGAAAGAAACAGCCAGGCGCTGCGCCGGCGCTCGGAAAACAGGGTCCGTTGCGCCATCACCAGCCCGCCCGGTACCTCAGACGCTCGAGATCGCCCACGAGACCGTCGACACGGCGCGCCGCAGGCGCTCCGGCCAGAATGTCATGGGCGGCACGCCAGACATCGCTCGAGAGCCGATTGTAGTGAGGCCCGGCGATACGGGAGGGCCGGGCCGCAGCGGTGCGGAGCGGCTCGAGCAGGTCCTTGAAGAAGGCATTGGCCGCCAGAACTGCCGGATCGTCGTAGAGGGCGGGAATCGTCGGATTGTACGATGCCGCGATCGCCCGGCTTTTCTGCTGGGCCGCACTCGTGAGAAAGGCCACGAGACCGGCCGCCTCCCTCGGATGGCGGGAATGGCGGGAAACGGCCAGATGCCATCCCCCGAGCGTGCCGGCGGATCTTCCGTCCGGACCGCCCTTCGGCAGGGGACTGACGCCGACCTTGCCGCGCACCGGGCTGTCGCCGCCTTGCGCGAGCGAAAAGGCGTAAGGCCAGTTGCGCATGAACACGGCGTTTCCCGTCTGGAAGACGCCGCGCGCGGCTTCTTCGTCGTAGTTCAGCACGCCGCGTGGAGAGATATCGCCGACCCAGCTTCCAGCGAACGCGAGTGCCTGAACGGCACGTTCGTTGTTCACGGTGATCCGGCCGGAACCGTCTACGATGGCGCCGCCGCCGAAGGACCCGATCCACTCCAGCGCATTGCAGGTCAGTCCCTCGTAGGCCTTCCCCTGAAACACGAAGCCCCAAAGGCGCCCATTGCCCGCGCGGCGCTCCGCTTCCTGGATCTCGCGGGCGACCGCCGCCATCTCCTGCCATGTGCGGGGCGGCGGGCGACCGTATTTCTGCAACAGGTCGGCGCGGTAGTAGAGCACGCCGACATCGACCCACCAGGGCATCGCGACCAGACGGCCCGCGACGGTGTTGTTCTCGATGAGGACGGGAAAATGGTCGCGCGGCGCCTCTCCCATGAACGGCTTCAGGTCGACCAGATGGCTGGCAAGCACGCCCGCCCAGACGACATCGATCTGAAGAACGTCGATGTCGTCGGCGCCGGATGCCAGCAGCTGGAGATACAGCGCCAGGCGATCGGTCGATGAGTTCGGCGTCGTGACGATCCTGACCTGGTGCCCGCTCTCGCGCTCCCAGTCGCGAACCGCCTGCGTGCACAGTTCGAGTTCCACACCGAGTGCCCCGCAGGCGATCGACAGCTGCACCGCCCCTGCCGGCGTTCGTGCCGCCGGCAGCGCGAAGCCGAGCGCCAGCACGATGCCGGCGACCAGGATTCTCTTCACGCCACCGCCGACGTTTGCGGCTGGACGGACGAGATGTCGTCGAACTGATGCGCCACCTGCCGGGCCCACCTCTCGAGATCGTAATGATGAACGGTCCTGTTCATCTTCTTCATGCGTTCGCGCGCTTCCTCGACCGTCATATCGAGCGCCTGATCGAGTGCGTTGTCCATGGCGCGGTTGGAGTAGGGATTCGTCAACACCGCGTGCTGCAGCTCCACGGCGCACCCCACGAATTCCGAGAGGATCAGGACGCCGCCGAGGCCCTTCTTGGCAGCCACGAACTCCTTGGCGACAAGATTGAGACCGTCCCGCAGCGGCGTCGTCATGCAGATGTCCGCGATCCGGAAGTAGGCGATGAGTCGCTCGAACGGGATGGCATTCGTGAACAGGACGACGGGAGTCCAGTTCAGCTTCGAGAACCGACCATTGATGCGGCCTACGAGCGCTTCGATATCGCGCTGTGTTTCCTCGTAGACTTTCATCGTCGATGCAGAACGCACGGAGGTGACAAGCATCTTCACCTCCCCGATCAGTTCGGGGCGCCGCTCGAGCAGTCTCTCGAATGCGTTCAGGCATTCGACCATTCCCTTGGTGTAGTCCGTGCGGCCGACAGTCATGAGAAGTTTGCGACCGCCGAGCTCTTCCAGCAACTGGCGTTGGAGCTGCTGGTTCTCCTTCGTCATGAAATGCTTCTCGATCATTTCCGGATTGGTGCCGACCGGCGTCACGCCGAGCCGCACGACACGCTTGGCGGTCTTCATGCTTGCCGGCACCTCCGGCTCGGACAGCGCCGTGCCCGAGGGCGAGAGCCCGTCTTCCACCGCTTCGACAGCCTCGATCTCGGCGCGGCTCAGTGCACGGGCCACGTCCGCAAAGTTCTTCGCGTATCGGGGAATGTGGAAGCCGACGAGATCGCAATCAAGCAGACTGTCGACGATCTCGCGCCGCCACGGAAGGACGTTGAATACGTCGGGTCCGGGAAAGGGCGTATGATGGAAAAAGGCGATGCGCACATCCGGCCGCAGGGCGCGCAGATAGGCGGGCACCAACCAGAGATTGTAGTCGTGGACCCACACGACGCCGTCGTCCTCGACCTGCGCTGCCGCCGCCTCGGCAAAGAGACGGTTCACCTCACGAAAAGTGTTCCAGTCCACGTTCTCGTACTGGAAAAGCCCCGGGAACGAATGAAGGATCGGCCACAACGCCTCCTTCGACGTGACATGGTAGAAACTCTCGATCTGCTCGGCCGTCAAAGGAAGGCGCGACACGTAATACCCGCCATTGGGGTCTTCCACGTGAATGACCCTTTCGAATTCCACGCCTTTCTCGGGATCGTAGACCTTCGATGCGATCCAGGCCCCTGCGTCCGGCGGCAATCTGCGAAAGAAACTTTTGAGAGTGGGGACGATCCCGTTGGGGCTCTTGTGGCTCCTGTAGACGATGCGACCGTCGATGATGATCTCGTCGTTCGGCTGACGATGATACACGATGACCAGTGATGATTTCTTCATGTCGCTGCCCCCCTCTCGAAATCAAAGTGCCGTATCGCGTCCGCAATGCCTGCGCTGCCCGGATATGGGCTTCGGTAGACATTGGGCATTTCGCTTACAGCCGCGACCAGGCGAGGCTCGGCGTTGCCGACCGCAACACCCCGATAGCCGGTCTCGAACAGCGACAGATCGTTCATGGTATCGCCGGCAACGAGCACGCGGGCGGCGTCCAGCCCCAGCGCTTCGACAAGCCGGACGAGTGTCGGTCCTTTTGAGATGCCTTTCGGAAGAACATCGAAGAAGCGGTCGGCCGACAGCAGACAGTCGAATCCCGCAGCCTCCACCTTCGCCGCGCTGCCGAGCGACAGCGCGGCAGGTTCGTAATAGTAGCTCACGCGATGCCGGAAGGGCGTGCCCTGAAGCGTAAGCCCCCGCTCGCCCTCGAGGAGCGCGATCACGCGCTCGGTCGCGTCATCCCATGCGGCGGCAATCGGTGCTTCCAGTTCCGTCACGGGCTGCAATGACGCGCCGTCGTATATCGACGTGCCGATGTCGCCGACGACATAGTGCGGACGCGGCATGCCCGGCGTATCGATCAGCTCGGCGACGAAATCGATGTCTCTGCCCGTGACGAAAATCAGCAGGACATCGTCGCGTTGCTCCAGGCTCCGATAGAGAGCGCTGCGGTGACTTGCGTCGCCTCCAAGAAATGTTCCGTCGAGATCGGTAGCGAGTATCAGATTTGCGCCTTTCGTCACGGCGTCACCTCCTCTGTCCTCCTTCGTGCTGGATTGCGAATGCGTGGACCGTTCTCGAATGCGGCCGGTTCCGCGCGGAGATCGGAAGCGAGCAGGCCCTGGATGGTCCGATCGACCGGCTGGCCCCGAAGAATGCCGTCGACGGCGCTGCAGATCGGCATCTCGACGCCGAGCGCGGAGGCAATCTCGATGACAGACTTCGCGTTCACCGCCCCCTCGACGACCGGCCCATCGCTGCTGAGCGTCGGCCGCGCGCCAGCGCCCAGGGCCTTGCCGAAGGAATAGTTGCGCGACTTCTCGTCCGAGCAGGTGAGCACGAGATCGCCGGCGCCCGACAGGCCGACGAACGTCTCGGGCCGCGCGCCGAGCGCCTTCCCGAGGCGAATGATCTCCGCAAGGCCTCGCGAAATGAGGGCGGCCCGGGCGTTGGCGCCCATGCCCCGTCCTGCCGCGATGCCACAGGCGATGGCCAGGACGTTCTTCACCGCGCCGCCGATCTCCACACCGGCCACGTCGGCCGAAAGATACGGCCGAAAGTTCTCTGTCGCGAACGTCACCGCCACGCGTGACGCGAGTTCGTCGGGGCCGAAGCCGTCGCCCTTGAGCGGCGCTGCAACCGTGGCCGCCGTCGGCTGACCCGCGGCGACCTCGACCGCAAAGGTCGGTCCCGACAGCACGGCAAACGGGCGGTCGGCCATCTCGTCGGCGACGACCTCGCTCATCAGCATGCCTGTTTTCGCCTCGACGCCCTTGCTGCAAATGACGACGGGAACGTCGTCGGGCAGGACTTTCTCGACCCGCCGGGCAATCTCGCGCAGATGTTGGGAAGGAGTCGCCAGCACGGCGAGCTGCTTGTCGCGCAACGCGTCGTCGAGTTGGTCGGTGACCGCAAGCCCTCGTGGCAGTTCGACCGTCGGAAGAAACGGATTGCGTCGCGTTTCTGCGACCTCCTCCGCAACCGAGCTCTCGCGAACCCAGAGTGTCACGCGGCGACCTGCTCGCCACGCCGTCAAAGCCAAGGCTGTGCCCCAGGCGCCCCCACCAATAATGGCGAGATCTTCGAATGCCGTCGGTCCTACGATGTCATTACAGAACCGCGTGGCTGCTCCGTTGTTGCTCACGGAAGCCCTCCGCTGTGTGTAGACGACGTATTCGCCGCCAGCTGGTGATCTGGAAGCTCTGCCCGATCTTCCTCGTTGATGTGTGTGACTGGCCGATAGCGCGCTGGGAAAGATGAGTCAACCAACGCCGGCGTAGCGCGAGTTCCGGATTGCGGGCGGAAATCGAACCACCGATGCTTCCGCGCTCCTGCGCCGTTCGAGGATCGAGCTTCTTGTCCCCTGCGGGCACGAACCTTTCGCGGTCAGAACTTGAACCGCAATGTCAGCTCGAAGAAGTCGATGTCCTGGGACGGCCCCGTGGCCCGGATGAAATCTCCGGAGAAGAAATGCGTGTAGATCGCGGTGATGGCGAAGTTCGCGGCGAGCGCAAATTCCGAGGTAAGCGAGACGGCCGAGCCGACGAACCGCGCGGTGCTGCCCGACGGCCGGCGGATTATCTGGCCTGCGGGCGCGTAGACGCCGTCATTCGTGTCGAGCCGCCAGAAGAAGTTCACGTCTGCAGTCAGCGACCAGGCCTCCGTCGGGCGCACGGTTACGAAAGGATGGAGGTTGAAGAAATTGCGCGGGCCGAGCACTGCGGCCTCCGAGAAATAGTTGCCGCGCGGGAACAACGGATTGAAGGTACCGAGATCGGCATCGTTCGGATCGCTGTCGCCGCTCGCAACATTGGCGCTGAGCGCGATGCGCGGCCGCCACGGTCTGCCTGCGAACGTAAAGCCGGTCTCGCTGGCGATCGTCCACGCGGAAATCCTGCCGTCGCCGAAGCTGCCGAACTGGTAGATCGCCTCCCAGTTCCAGTCCCAGCCGCGCTCCTTGCCGTGAAACCGCGCGCCGATCGAATGGCGACGCTCGCGCGCCGTCCCCTGCACGAATGCGCCGGCATCGTCCTTGAAGCCGAGATAGTAGAGATCGAGCGCGCCGAAAGGCAGCCAGCCTGTGCCGTTGGCTGCATAGACGCCCCAGAGCGCCTGGCCGTCATTCGCCTCGTCATCGAACACACCCGGGCGCGGCAGCTGAGGCCGGGCCACGAGCGCGTCGACGCGCCAGCCCGGCAGCTCAATGGTGGCGCGCGCCGCATCGAAAGTACGGCGCACGTTCGGACCTTCGCGAACGTCGACCAGCCGGCCCGATCCGAACTGAAGTTCCTGCCTGCCGCCGCGCAGGGTCAGGTCGACGTCGGACCCGAGCGGCAGTTTCAGGTCGACGAACGCATTCTGGAGCGCGAGGGCGTTTTCATCGACCGGGCTCGGCCCGCCCGCGCGGCCGATCTCGAGCGCGCTGGAGAGCTGTCCGAAGAGGCGGACATGCGGCCCGAGATGGAGATCACCGTGCAGCGTATAGCGCTGCAGCCAGACGCCGGCCTCGTCCTGCAGGCCGGCCCCGAAGCGTGGATTGTGCGTGTATTCGTAGCGCTGGCGGATCTCGCCGCCGAGACTGAGGAAGACCTGCTCGCCTTCGGTCAGCGGGATGAACTTGAAGGCGCCGGGAAAGCCGTGCCGGTTTTCAGGATTTCGGAAGCACCCGTATTTGTCTTCGAAGCGCAGCTTCGCCGGTTCGAGCACACAGGCCTCCTGCGCCTTCGCCTGCGTCATGGCGGCGACGAAGACGACGAGGCAGCCTATGCATCGAAGCGCGAGCATCGGTCATTCGAAGTCGAGGAGCGGGTTCTCTCCCGAGGCTGAAGACTGAACAGACCGGGTCCGGCTGCCGCGATGGCAATCAGGCCGCCGATGATGGCGAGATGCTCGAGCGCGGTCGTGAGCTGGCGACCGAAGTCCGCGCCGTCGAAGGTCCAGAAAGGATGGCCGATGAGCGTTGCAGCGGCCGTGAACGCCGCCAGCGCCAGCGCCGCGAGACCGGCACGCCAGCCGAGTGCCAAAGCCGTGCCGGCGCCGAGCTGGAGGAGGATCGTAGCGGCCAGAGCCGGCGCCGGCATCGGCAGACCGAGCGCGGCGAACTCCTCGATCCCTGCCGACCAGTCGGCCAGCTTCGTCGCGCCGCTGTAGAGGAATACGGCTGCGAGGCAAAGGCGGGCCGCAAGGAGCGAGGCGCCGGACGCACCGCCTGCCCCCTGGTCGCGGGCGATCGACATCATTCGTGTCATCAGATGCTCCTCATATGCGCGAGAGCGAGGTTGGCGCCGAGAAAGCCGAGCGTGACGTTCACGGGGCACCTCCCTTTGTCTTCGCGGCGATCTGTGTGGAACGGAGCGGCGCCAGGAAGTGGCTCACCTCCGGCGGCTCGGCGCCGCGGTGGAACTCGCGTGCCTGCTCGTGGATGTCCTGATCGTGCTTCGTCGCCCGCTCGTGCTGCCGCAGATGCTCGGCCCAGCTCGGCAGGAAGAACCATTCGATCCATGCGCCGGGCTCGGCCGCGTCCTGATAGACGCCCCAGTCGTGCGCGCCGTCGCGGTAGCGCTCGCCCGCGAGCTCATGCATGGCGGAAAGGAAGCCTTCCGAGTCGCCTTCCTCGATCCGGTAGCGGATCGTCACCAGCACCGGCCCGCGGTCGGGAGCGGCGTCGAGGCTTTCCGCCGCCACCGGCTCGGGCCAGCTCATCGCGGGGGTGAGATCGAGCGCCTCGCCCTGGTCGAGTTTCGCGCGCCAGGTCAGCGGAATGGCGAGGACGGCGCCGGCGGCCGCGATCAGGAGGGCCGTCGGGATCGACGTCACCGTCGCCACCTGCCCCCAGCCAGCGGAGCCCGCCGACATGCAGCCGAAAAACACCATCAGCGCGATGGCGAGGCCGCGCGCGCGCACCCAGTTGGGAAGTGCGGTCTGCGCCGAGACGTTGAGGCTGGTGAGTACCGTAATCCAGCCCAAGCCGCCGAGCACCGACGCGGGCAAGGCCATGGCGGCGTCGGTCGCAAGGGCAAGGAGCACCATCGCGGCGGCGGTGATGAGCGTACCGGCGACAACCAGGCGATTGGCGTCGATCCGCTTGCGAATGAAAGGCAGCGCCAATGCACCTGCCACCGCCCCGCCGCCGATCGCGGCGAGCAGCACGCCGTAGATCTCTGCGCCACCGCCCTCGAGCCCGCGCGCGACGAGCGGCAACAGCGCCCAATAGGCGCTCCCGAAGAGGAAGAAGCCGAACGAGCGGACCAACGTCGCCTTGAGCGCGCCGTTGCGGCTGGCATGCCGCAGCCCGACCGCCATCGCGCTGAACAGGGGCTCGGGCGGAAGTGTCTTCGCCGGGCCGGTCTCGGGTTTCCAGAGCAGCAGCGCGGCGACGATGGCGAGATAGCTCACTGCGTTGACGACGAAGGGCGCGGACAACGCCACGGCCGAGACCAGGAATCCGGCGAGCGCGGGGCCGATGGCGCGCGAGACGTTGATGCCCATCGAATTGAGCGCGATCGCGGGCTGCAGTCTCTCGCGGGGCACGAGGCTGGGCACCACCGCTTGCCAGGCCGGGGCCATCAGCGCAGCGCCGGTTCCGATGGCAAAGGTGAAGGCGAGGAGCAGCGCCGGCGTCATCGCTCCGGCCGCGGTCAGCACCGCCATGGCGCCGGTGACGCCGGTCAGAACCAGATTGACGATCAGAAGAAACCGTCGCCGGTCGATTCGATCGGCGAGCGCGCCCGCGAAGAGCGCGAAGAGGAAGATCGGCGCGGTCGTCGCCGCCTGCACCAGCGAGACGATCGCCGGCGACGAATTCAGCGTCGTCATCAACCAGCCAGCACCGACATCGTGCATCCACGTGCCGATATTGGAGATCAGCGTCGCCGCCCACAGCAACGCGAATGCGCGGTGTCGGAACGGTGACCAGGCCGATTCCGCCGATGGCGCGGACGGGCTGCTGGCGGGCTTCGGGGAAGTGACTGTCATGAACGCCTCACACCGCAAAACAGGAGCAGCCGAGCACCCCCCAGAACGACTTGAGGTCGCGCACGGGGATCGGGTTGGTCCAGGCGATCCGGTGGTCGTGGCCGTGGATGCCGCAGGCACTGGCGCAGCCGTCGTGGCAGCTGCGCGCGTGCTGGATGCCCGATTCCACGGAAGCCGTCCGCATGCCCGGGCTGGCGAACGCCCCTGCCGGAGTCCAGGACGGGCTCGCCGGCGGCAGCGGCGGTGCGAGGCCGGAGAAGTCTTCCTCTCCATGGACCACCCGGCCGCCGACCATGGTCATGACGGCATTGATCCGCCGGATTTCTTCCGGCGGAACCGACATCAGGTCCGCCGAGAGGATGGCCAGGTCGGCATATTGGCCGGGCGCGAGCGTGCCCTTGACCTCCTGCTCGCCGGAGAACCAGGCCGAGCCTTGCGTCCACAGCCGTAGCGCCGTCTCGCGGTCGAGGACGTTCTCCTCGCCGTAGAGCGGCAAGCCGCCGAGCGTCTTGCCGGTCGTCAGCCAGTAGAGGCTGACCCAGGGATCGTAGGAGGCGACACGCGTCGCATCGGTGCCCGCGCCGACCGGCACACCCATCTCCAGCATTCTCGCGATCGGCGGTGTGAACCGTGCCGCCTCGGCGCCGTAGCGCGCGACGAAGTATTCTCCCTGGAAAGCCATGCGGTGCTGCATGGCGATGCCGCCGCCGAGCGCCTTCACCCGTTCGATGTTGCGTTCCGAGATCGTCTCGGCATGGTCGATGATGAAGCGGGTCCTGAAGGGTTGCCTCTGGTTGACGCGCTCGAAAACGGTCAGGAAGCGGTCGATCGACTCGTCGTAGGTCGCATGGATGCGGAACGGCCACCCGTTTGTCGCGAGCAGTTCGACGACCTTCTCGAGGTCCCGCTCCATCGTTGGTGCAAGGTCGGGGCGCGGCTCGAGAAAGTTCTCGAAATCCGCCGCCGACCAGGTGAGGTTCTCGCCGGCGCCGTTCATGCGGAAGAAGGCCGAGCCCGCGCCGGGCTCGGTCATGGCCACCCAGCGCTCATAGTCCGACAGCTCCCCGCCCGCCTTCTGCGCGAACAGATTGTAGGCGATGCGCACGGTCATCTCGTCCGCGTCGTGAAGGCGCTGCATGACCTGATAGTCCTCCGGATAGTTCTGCCCGCCCCCGCCGGCGTCGATGACGCTGGTGACGCCGAGACGGTTCAGCTCGCGCATGAAGTGGCGGGTGGAGTTGATCTGGTCGTCCAGCGGCAGCTTCGGACCCTGCGCCAGCGTCGAATAGAGGATCAGCGCGGAGGGCCTGGCGATCAGCATGCCGGTCGGCTCCCCGCGTGCGTCCTTCTCGATCACGCCGCCCGGCGGGTTCGGCGTGGCTTTCGTGATCCCAAGTGCGGCGAGCGCGGCGCGATTGAGGAGCGCGCGGGCGTAGAGGTGGAGAATGAAGACCGGCGTATCGGGGGCGGCGGCGTTGATCTCGTCGAGCGTCGGCATGCGTCGTTCGGCGAACTGGAACTCCGACCAGCCGCCGACCACGCGCACCCATTGCGGAGCCGGGGTGCGTTCGGCCTGCTCCTTCAGCATGCGAAGCGCGTCGGCGACCGAGGGTACGCCCTCCCACCGCAGCTCCATATTGTAGTTGAGGCCGCCGCGGATGAGATGGGTATGGCTGTCGTTGAGGCCGGGGATCACGCGCCGCCCGCCGGCGTCGATCACGCGGGTCTTGCGATCGGCGAGACGCATGATCTCCTCGCGCGATCCCACGGCCTGGACGATCCCGTCCCTGACTGCGAGAGCCTGCCCTTCGGGATTGGCGCGGTCGAGCGTCGTCACGCGCGCATTGGTGATGATCGTGTCGGCCATACCGTTCTCCCTGTTGGATTGCGCGCGTGCCCAGGCCGGCCCGAAAAAGGCCAGCGCGCCGAGCGCGGCGCCAGACTTCGTCACCTGCCGGCGGTTGATGCTCGCGGCGCCTGCCAGGGGGGTCGATCGGGTCTCGCGCATATCTCGCGTCCTCGCTGTGTTGGTCTCTGCGGCTTCAGGAAAAGAGGGCGGGCCTGCCGGGGAGCAGGCCCGCCAGACACGCCGGAAGGGGCTGGACGGCCTTGCGGGAGAATCGGGCCGTCGGCGCCGGCGCGTCGGATGGCTACTCGGCGGCAGCCGCCGTCGGTCCGGCCGCCACGGGATCGAGCCGGGGGCCGTGCTTCACGCGCTCCTCCGCCTTGTGGACCATGGTGTACGCGTAATCGACGCCCATGCCGTAAGCTCCGGAATGCTCGCGCACGATGTCCATGACGGCGTCATAGGTATCGCGGCGCGCCCAGTCGCGCTGCCATTCGAGCAGGACCTGCTGCCACGTGACCGGCACGACTCCGGCCTGGATCATGCGCAGCATCGAATAGTCGTGCGCCTCCTTCGTCGTTCCGCCGGAGGCGTCGGCGACCATGTAGATCTCGTAGCCGCCCTCGTTCATCGCGCACAGAGCGAAAGTGTTGTTGCAGACCTCGGTCCAGAGGCCGGAGACGACCACCTTCTTGCGTCCGTTCTTCTTGAGGGCATCGCGTACCTTCCGGTCATCCCAGGAGTTCATCGAGGTGCGCTCGAGCAGCGGATGCTCGGGGAAGACGGCCAGCAGTTCCGGATAGGTGTGGCCGGAGAAGCTCTCCGTCTCGACCGTTGTGATCGTCGCCGGGATGCCGAACACCTTCGCGGCCTTGGCGAGCGCCACGGTGTTGTTCTTCAGAACCTGGCGGTCGATCGACTGGACGCCGAACGCCATCTGCGGTTGGTGATCGATGAAGATGATCTGGCTGTTCTGCGGGGTCAGGACTTCGAGTTTGGTGGACATCTCTGCTCTCCTTTCGGGCTGGGACAAGATGGATGCGCTGCTCTTGAAGCCGCATCGGGTTTCTTCGCGACGTCATCCCGGGCGGAAAGCGCGAAGGACTTTTCGTGCCGGACCGACGGCACGGTGTGGCGGGACCTCTCGGCCACAGAACCCCGGCTTCTCCTGTGGGCATGCCTCGGAGCCCGAGCGACGCGACGATCGGCGGGACCGACGGACAGTGGACGACCTGGGGTTGAAGGGGCTCATGACGTGGTGTCTCGCGAGAAGTCCGGGTGAGTGAACTTTAGCGAGCGTCCCCGTGGCCTACGGCGCTGAAGCTGCCGCGCTGGTGCCGATCTTGCGGTGATAGTGCAACGGCGGGTGGCGCGAGCGCCGGGTAGTCACTATGTTATCATCGAGATTGCGAGGGGAGCTCCGCAGCGCGTTTGTGGGTCGCGAGAAGCGCACCCGCCTGGTTACCCATCAAGTATTGCGGCGGCGGTCCGCCAACGGAGCCAGAAGAGCCGATGCGCTCAGGCCCCGTCGGAGCGGACGCGCAGATCGAGACGACGGCCATGCATGCCATTGGAGACACGGCAATGACGGTACCGGTCTATTCATCTTCCTCTGACTGGTACTGCGAAGGTCGGCAGGCGTCCTATCTGCGGGCGCGAAAATCCCCTGGCGGAAGCCGCGTCAGTGGCGACCTGGGTGGGGGACGCTTCGACCTTACGGGCAAACGAGGCGACTTCTGTCTCGCCGCGCCGAACTTTTCCACCACGGCCATTATGGAAGAGAACCATCGGCTTCGCAGCCTGGCTTTCCCGATGGCGCAATGGGAAAGCGTGCTCGACGAAGCCGCCGACGGTCGATTCTCCTTCGACAGTTCCTTTGTCTACGACCGGATGTTCGCCTCACCAGCGATCCGATCGGCGTTCCGGAAACTCTGGGTTCTTTGCGAGGATGAGGGAGCACCATCGCGTCTGCTGGCGCGGGCTGCCGGCTGCGAGATCCTCGCCGAGCTGTGCCGGTTGGGCGGTGCGCCGCTCGCAACGGCAAAGGGCGGCCTCACGCCGTGGGCGCAGCGGCGCTGTCTGGAGCTGATGCGGACGCGGCTTTCGGAGGACATGAGCCTCGACGAGCTGGCGGCCGAGGCGCAGCTCTCGCCGTTCCATTTCGCCCGCATGTTCAAGCAGAGCCTGGGTGTGCCGCCACGCGTCTATCTCACGCGACTGAGGATGGAGAAAGCCTGCGAACTCCTCGAACGGACTGACCTTCCGATCACGAAGATCGCGCTCGAGGTCGGGTACTCGTCGAACCAGGTCCTCGCCCGGGTTTTCCTCAAGCACATCCGCTTGAGCCCATCCGACTATCGTCGCGCAGTTCGCGATCGGGCTCGCCCATTGATCTCGCTTCGCGCGCGTCCGGCTCTGGAGGGACGGCAATGACCGATGCCCATTCGTCATTCGCCCAGTGGCACAGCAAAGGCCGGCATGCGTCCTACCTGCGCACGATGAAATCCCCGGGCGGCATTCTCGACCTTCTCGAGGTCCAGCGACCGGCCGGGGACATGTCCCGCCCGGCCCTGCCGGACATCGTGCTGATGGAGGACATGCTCGGCTGCCGTCGTGTCAGGGGAGACCTGGGCGGCGGTCGCTTCGATGTGTCGACCGAGAAAGGCGCCCTCGCCATCGCTGCGCCGAACTTTGCAACCACGGTGCTCAACGACGAAAGCCATCGGCTTCGCAGCCTGGCGTTTCCTTTGGCGCAGTGGCAGTGCGTGCTCGACGAGGTCGCCGACGGACGGTTCTCGTTCGACACCTCCGGCATCTACGGTCGAGTGTTCGGCTCTTCGGCGATCCGATCGGCGTTCCGCAATCTGTGGTCTCTCTGTGAGGATGAGGGGGCGCCGTCGCGGCTGCTGTCGCGGGCGGCGGGATGCGAGATCTTCGCCGAGCTCTGCCGCTTGGCCGGCTCGCCGCTCGCTTCGACACGCGGAGGACTCGCCCCCTGGGCTCGGCGACGCAGCCTCGAATTGATGCGGGAGCGGCTTTCGGACGACATCAGCCTCGACGAGCTGGCAGCCGAGGCGCGGCTGTCGCCGTTCCATTTCGCCCGCATGTTCAAGCAGAGCCTGGGCGTGCCGCCACGCGTCTATCTCACGCGACTGAGACTGGAGAAGGCTTGCGAAATGCTCGAACATACGGACCTTCCGGTCACGCAGGTCGCCCTCGAGGTCGGGTACTCGTCGAACCAGGTCTTCGCCCGGGTTTTCCTCAAGCACATGCGCGTGAGCCCGTCCGACTATCGTCGCGCGGTCCGCGATCCGGTGCGCGCGGTTGCCCTGCAGTGACACCCCGGGGCGCCATCAGGAAGCCGGCCATCCACCCTCATGCCGGCAGCCGTCTCCGGATCACCAATCGGGAATGCGGGCGATCACCTTGATCTCGAAGTCGAATCCGGCGAGCCAGTTGACGCCGATCGCTGTCCAGTTCGGATAGGGCGGTTTCGGGAAGATCCGGCTCTTTACGGCCATGATTGTTTCAAACTGGTTCTCTGGATCGGTGTGGAACGTCGTGACGTCGACGATGTCGTCGAACGAGCAGCCGCCCGCCGCCAGAGTCGCCTCGAGATTGGAGAAGGCCAGGCGAACCTGCTCGGCGAAGTCCGGTTCCGGCGAACCATCCGAGCGACTCCCCACCTGCCCCGAAACGAACAACAGATCGCCCGACGCAATGGCGGCCGAGTAGCCGTGCTTCTCGTAGAGGGCGTGGCGGTTGGCAGGAAATACGGCATTACGCTTGCTCAAGTTTCAGCCTCACTTCTTCACTGTGTGATCGCACTTCTTTCTCTGCCGCCCGGCATCTATGCCGGTTTCGCGCCCGGCCGATGCGTGCCTTCGTCGGGATCGAACATCGGGCGGCCGGCGGTGCCGGACGCCGCGAGGACCTCGTTTTGCAAGACGTCCCAGTGTTCGGCCAGTTTGCCGCCCTCGACCCGGAAGATGTCGATCACGACCTGGGGCTCCTCAGACCAGCCCCGGATCCGACCATGGATGGCGACGAGGTCGCCTTCGGCAATGACAAGGCCCGGCTCGTAATGGACGGAGGGCGACAGCGCCTCGACGATACGCCGCAAGGCATCCCGTCCCTGGGGAATGTGCGGATTGTGCTGGATGTAGTCGTCGGCGTAGAGCCGGTCGACCGCCGCGGCGTCGTGGCGCTGGAACAGCGACGTCATCGCCTCCAGCACGAGCGCCCGGTTGTGGTGGGGGCGATCGTCGGCGATGCGATCGGCCGGCCGCGTGACGGCAATCGAGCCGGTCATTCGCAGGAATTGCCCATCCGGCAAAGTGGCGAACGAATGGACCACACCGCGATCGTAGTCCTGAACATTCGTGACGGTCGCGCCGTCCCTCTCCTGCCAACTGACCGCGAAGATTCCGTTGCCGAGCGGATTGACCTCGATATCGACGGTCTCGATCCTGGCGAGCGGCCCTTCCCTGATATCGAACTTCAACTTCTCGGCCGACAGGAGCGTGAGACTCACCTTGAAGCTCGGATAGGACACGTCCATCTCCAGGCCGATTGGGAAGAGATCGCCAGCCATTTCCTGTTCCTCCTTCGAAGTCGCGGAGAGCCCGGTCGAGGTCGTTGCCGTTCTCGCGGCCGATCGCCTGCCATCCCCGCCGGAGATCAGGCTGCGGCGCCCGGCACCGGCGTGTTGAGCAGCTGCTGCTCCCACAGATACGCGATGGCGCTGCCGCCTATGTGGTACTTGAGGGCATCGTTCAGGGCCGTCGCCGTCCCGGCGCGGGCCCAGTCGCGTTGCCATTCGGACGCCAGAGCCAGCCAGGTCATCATGTTGACGCCGGCGGCGATCATGCGCTGGATCGCGACCTCGTGGGCCTCGACCGACGTGCCACCCGACGCATCGGTGATAACGGTCACGTCCCAGCCTTCACCGGCAGCCTGGATCGCCGGCATCGCGACGCAGATTTCCGTCCAGAGGCCGGCGATGATCAGCTGCTTGCGGCCCGTCGCCTTGACGGCATCGACGACCTTGGGATCCTCCCAGGTGTTGATGGACGTCCGGTCGATGACCTCCTGGCCGGGAAACACGTCGGTGACATGCGGGAAGATGACGCCGCCCCGGGCGGCGACGACACTGGTCAGGATCGTGGGAACGCCGAACACCTTCGCCACCTTGGCGAGCGCGGTCGTGTTGTTCACCACCGCCTGCGGGTCATGGCTGTTCAGGTTCGCGAGTTGATAGGGCTGATGGTCGATCAGAACGAGGACCGAATCTTCGGGGCGAAGAAGCGAGTCGAGGCCGTTGCGGAACGTCATTGCGTCATCCTTTGCATCTGAGGAAGAGCCGAGCTCAGGGGACCGACCCTAGAGAAGATGCCTGGACGACGCGGCGCGGATTCTGACGAGAAAGTGCCGATATTGCTGTGATGTCGACCTTTCGACCGGTACAGCAAGATCGGCACTTT
>JBBCIV010000193.1:0-6268 GCA_037189665.1 Phycisphaerae bacterium
GGCTTCGCGAGGAATGTTTTATTGGGGCCGGCCCGTTCTCAGGGCTTGGTGATGTCGATGAGTTCGACTTCGAACACCAGCGTGGCGTTCGGGGGGATGACCGGCGGTGAGCCGCGTTCGCCGTAGCCGATTTCCGGGGGGATGACGAGGCGGCTCTTGCCGCCGACCTTCATGAGTTGCAGGCCTTCGGTCCATCCCTGGATGACGCCGTTGAGCGGGAACTCGATCGGCTGGCCGCGATCGACGGAGGAGTCGAACTTCGTGCCGTCGATGAGCGTGCCGGTGTAGTGCACCTTCACGGTGGCGGTGGCGGAGGGGCTGGCGCCGGCGCCTTCCTTGATCGTCTCGATCTGGAGGCCCGATGCGGTGACCTTCACGCCTTCCTTCTTGGCGTTCTCTTCGCGGTAGGCCTTGCCCGCCTCGCCTGCCTTGTCGCCGGCGACCTTGCGCTCGGCCTCGGCGGCGGCGTTCAGCTCCTGCGAGAGCGCGAGCATCGCGGTCTGCAGCGCCTCGGGCGACACCTTCGAGTCGGCGCCGGCGATCGCGTCCTGGATGCCCTGGATGAGCGCCTTCTCGTCAAGCTTGAGCTTGAGGTTCTGCTTCACGTACTTGCCCATGTCGTACCCGATGCCGTAGCTGGCGGTCTGGTACTGGTCGCCGAAGGACTGGGTGGCGGCGGGCTTGTTCGCGGCAGCGTCGTCGGCGGTGGCGAACTGATACGCGATCATGCCGGCGGCGATGATCGCGGTGTAGAGCGCGGTGCGTCGTTTCATTTGTGAACCTTTCAGCATGGGTGGGGTAGCGTAAACGATAGCGGGGCAATGTCGAGCGCCGAATGTCGAACGCGCGGGCGAGGCGGCGGCGGGATGGTCCTCGCCGTCCTCATCGTTCGACATTCGGCATTCGGCGCCCGACGCTGCCCAGGATTTCCATCACCGCCGCGATCTTGTCGTCGAGGGTGACGAACGCGCCCACGTGGTGCAGGTGGGGGTGGTCGTGCCAGAGCGCCAGCAGCAGCTTGCCCGATTCGACCGCCGCGGCGGGGCTTTCGAAGCGGACGGGGTTGGACGCCTCCCCGTCGTAAATCCCAAGGGCAGCGGCGGTCTCCAGCCAGATGACGTGGTCGTACCGGGAAAGCTCACGAGAATTCGTCGTCCCCAGATCTTGCCAGTACGAATCTGACCCGTCCGGCCAGTAGGCGGCGCCGTCGATCGTGCCCCGATCGAGCAATAGGATTTTGCCGGGGTTCTGCGCCAGCGTTCGGTCTTCCTGTGCCACCTGGTGGGCGTAAATCAGGCGTTGGACGTGTTTTCGGCCTTCGAGGTCGAGCCGGTCCCAGCGGGTGGCGAGGTCGGAATACACGTGGGTGGCGGCCTCGGGAACGAGGACGAACCGATCCGGATGCGCCGCCGCCAGGCGGTGGGTGACGACCGTCTTGCCCGCCCCAGGCCCGCCGGTCAGGACGACTTTTTTGCTGCCTGCGTTCGACACGCGCGGGAGTCTACACCATTTATTTGGCGATTCGACGCTTCGGCGCTCCCCTGGTTCTCTTCCGACGGGAGGGCGGATGGAGCATTCCTTTTTCGATGGCCGGGGCGTACCTTGGACGCGTGGCGTGGATCATCGATTACCAGCACGTGCTTGCCCGCATGCGGGCGTTGGGGTTTCGCAGTGCGTATTACAACAGCGGGGCGTTCGCGTTTGCGTCGACGGACGCGCAGCAGACGATCGTGGGATGGATTGGCCCGGACGACCCGACGATCCGCCCGGATCTGCCTGCCACGCTCGTTCGCGTGCCTGCGCCTTATGAGGACCGCCTGGCTGAAAAATTCCTGACGATCTGGCCCGCGCGGCTCGACGGGCCAGCGTGGATGGTGCCGAAGAGCCATTGGAGCTTTGAGATGGATCACGGCAGCCGGACGTGGCTGCCCGGCGTGATCGAGCGGGCGGGCGTCGATCCCGGCTTGCTCGAATCCCGCACCAACGCCGCCGCCATCGAGTTTTCGCCGGATGAGGCGCCGTCCTTGTCCATTGTGGTGCAAAGCCTGCTCTCCCACCTGGAATCGAGTGATTTCGCGATCCTGTTTCCGCATCATGCACATCTGGTAACCGTCCATCACCACAAGCAGTTGTGGTGGCAGACGAGAGATGCTCAATTTGCTGCGTATCTGGCCTGAACGGGCTGGGAAAAATGCTTGGCCAGCGAGTCGAACGTTCTAACCGACGCCAACCTGGGGTGTCTCTACCATTGCACAGGAATCGCATTCAGGAGAACTGCCATGCTGAGCAAATTACTTGTCGCGGGGTTGGTGTTGGCTGGAACGTCGACGGTTACGCTCGCGGACCGCGATCGCGGGGATCGTTATCGTGGCGGCGGGTCGTATCAGCGATATGACCGAGGCGACCGATATCATGGCCATAGCCACAACCGGGGCGGGATCAGCATCGGCTTTGGCTATTCCACCGGCGGGTACTACGGCGATCGCACGAGCATCAGCATCGGCTATCGATCGGGCGGGTATCGCAGCGGCTATTCGTTCGGCTATCGCTACGACAACTGCGGCCCGATCTACGCGCCTCGTCCCGTCTACGTGAGGCCGGCGCCTGTATATATCGAGCGGCCCGTATACGTCGCGCCGCCGCCGGTCGTGTATCAGCCTGCGCCGGTTGTCGTGTATCCGACCCCGGCGCCCGCGCCCACGTACTACGAAAGCGCCGGTCCGAGCACGTATTATCAGGGCGGCGCCTACTACTATTACGGCCGATAAACCCCCGAAAACCGCCCGCGACGTTTTTGCAGGGCGAGACATTCAATCTCAAGCCATCGCCGACTATGCTGGTCGGCGATGTCATTTTCCAACTCTTCGTTTTCGTATCAGACCCACGATGTGGACGTATGCGTTGTTGGCGGAGGCATGGCGGGGCTGTGCGCTGCGATCGCATCGGCGCGATCGGGCGCCAAGACCCTGCTCGTCCAGGATCGCCCCGTCCTCGGCGGCAATGCGTCGAGCGAAGTCCGCATGTGGATCTGCGGCGCGCACGGAAAGGGAAACAAGGAATCCGGCATCCTCGAGGAAATCCAACTCGACAACTGCCTGCAAAACCCCGGCGGAAACTATTCGATCTGGGATGCCGTCCTCTGGAACGCCGCCACCGCGCAGCCGAACCTCACGCTTCTGCTCAACACCACCTGCCTTGACGGCGAAACCGAAGCCGTCGCGGGAGATGCGTCGCAGAAGCGATTGACGAGCATCAAGTGCTGGACGCTCACCTCGCAGACGTGGCACACGATCGGCGCGAAGGTCTTCATCGATTGCTCCGGCGACAGCGTGCTGGCGCCGATTTCCGGCGCGGAGGTGCGCTGGGGCCGCGAGGCGCGCGGGGAGTTCAACGAAGACATCGAACCATCGGTCGCCGACCGCAAGACGATGGGCAACACGCTGCTCATCCAGCTTCGCAAGACCGACGCCGCCGTCCCGTTCACGCCGCCGCCGTTCGCCTATGTGTTTGAGTCGCCGGAAGACCTGCCGTACCGCATCAACGGCGTGCAGGCGCACAACTTCTGGTGGATTGAGCTTGGCGGGCTCGGCGACACGATCAAGGACGCCGAGGCGATCCGCGATGACCTCATGCGCGCCAGTTGGGGCGTGTGGGATTACATCAAGAACCGCTCGCCCGCGAAGAAGGAGGCCGAAAACTGGGCGCTCGAATGGCTCGGCAGCCTCCCGGGCAAGCGCGAGAACCGCCGCTACGTTGGCGGGCACGTCCTCACGCAGAACGAGGTTCGCGCCGCGACCACGCCCGATTATTTCGAAGACGCGATCGCCTACGGCGGCTGGTCGATGGACGACCATCACCCGGCCGGGCTGCTGTACCCCGGCAAGCCGACGATCTTCCATCCCGCGCCCAGCCCTTACAACATCCCGTACCGCACGCTCTTCAGCCGTAACGTCAGCAACCTGATGATGGCGGGGCGCAACATCTCCGTGACGCACGCGGCGCTCAGCAGCACGCGCGTGATGGCGACCTGCGCCATCCTCGGCCAGGCCGCAGGCACGGCGGCGGCGATCGCGGTGGCGAAGCGCATCGCGCCCTCGCAGGTTTACCCGAACCACGTCGCCGAACTTCAGCAGAAGCTGATGGAAGACGATTCCTGGCTGCCCGGCCGGCGTCGTGAGATCGGCGACCTCGCCAAACACGCCGAATGCGACCACGCCGTCCTCCTCACCGGCGATGACCGCGCCGAGCTTTACGCCGGCGATGTCGGCAAGCCCATCACCTTCACATGGAAATCCCGCCAGAAGGTCGGCGGCCTGCGCGCGGTGTTCGATTCCAACCTCAGCAACGATAAGCGTATGCCCTGCAGCTATCCGCAGAACGCGGGCCGCAAGGCTGTGCCGGAGTCGCTCATCAGTAAATTCCGCGTCGAGGCGCGCCAGGCGGACGGATCGTGGAAGAAAGTGCTGGCGGGGACGAACCATCACCGCCTGCGCTATCTTTCGCTGGACGTGGAGACGGACGCGATTCGCTTCATTCCCGAATCCACCTGGGGCGACGCCGCGGCCAGGCTCTTGGCGCTGGAGCCCGTCCGCGAAGTGCCCTCACACCTGCCAAAGCCGGCGGAACGCGTTCGCTTCAGTGATCTGGTTCGCGTTCAGAAGCCCGAAGACCTGGCCCCGCCGGAGAACGATCCGTCGTCGGGCAAGAAGTTTTCGCATTCGGCATGAGCGGGGTAATCAGGCGGATCGGAATCGGAGACGAAAACAACCATGGCCCACGCAATCCTTCTTCCGTTGCTGCTTCTGGCCGGCGTTGCTACCGCGCAGCCGACGGCGACACAGCCGACAACCAAGCCGGCGGCACTCAAGGCGACGATCCGCACCGATCGCGCCGACGCGACGTATAACTCGGGTCATCCGATCGAATTTACCGTGCGCGTCGAAGACCTCGCCGAAGCCCGGTACACGTTGAAGAAGAACGGCGACGAAACGCTGGCGGAAGGGGCGCTCACGTTCGTTGATGGCGTGGCGACGGTGAAGACCACGACTGATGCGCCGGGGTGGTTGCTTCTGACGGTCGCCGTCCCGCGTCCCGGCGACGAGAAGCCCACCAGCGTGCGCGGCGGCGCCGTCGTCGATTGGCAAAAGATCGGCCTCGCGACGCCGAAGCCGGACGACTTCGACGCGTTCTGGGCGAAGCAGATCGCCGAATCGGACAAAATCCCGCTGAACGCAAAGTTGACGGAGAAGGATTCGGGCGACCCGTCGGTCGCCTACTACACCTTCGAGTTCGACAACATCGACGGCCGCAAGGTGCGAGGCCAGTACGCCCGGCCGAAGCGCGAGGGCAAATTCCCCGCTACCATCATCGTGCCATGGGCGGGCGTGTACGGGTTTCCGAAGTCCAACGTCGTCAACCCCGCCAAACAGGGCTGGATCGCCATCAACGTGATGGCCCACGATCTGCCCAGCGACGAAAACGATCAGTTCTACAAAGACCAGAACGCCGGCCCGCTGAAGGGCTACACCGCCATCGGTAACGCCAGCCGCGACACGAGTTACTTCCGCCCGATGATCGTCGGTTGCCACCGCGCCGCCACGTGGCTGGGCGAGCGGCCGGAGTGGGACGGGAAGACTTATCTCGTCCAGGGCACCAGCCAGGGCGGATTGCTCTCGCTCGCGGTGGCGGGGCTGTATCCCAAGGCGACCGCGATGAGCATCAACGTGCCGGCGGGTTGCGATACGCAGGCGAGCAGCTTTGGTCGGATGCAAGGCTGGCCGTTCTGGTCGAAGCAGCCGGCGATCCTGGAAACCAGCGCGTACTTCGACGGCTGTAATTTCGCGACACGTGTGGCCGTGCCGTCGCTGGTTTCCGTCGGCCTGATCGACACCATCTGCCCGCCGCCGGGCGTGATCGGCGCGTACAACCAGATCCGCTCTGACCAGAAGGAACTGCTCATCCTCCCCCTTTCTGACCACGGCGGATCAGGCGGGACGCAGAAGCCGTACTACGACCGGCACGCCGCGTGGATGCAATCGCTCCTCAAAACCGGCGCTCCGCCGGCAAAGTAATCCCGAACGCCGTTCTGAAGTCATCCCAAGCGCTATTGCCATCGCACGCGGCCTTTATCTCCATCGACGATGATGGAGCGCGCGTTCGCCCTGCGACTCACGATTTTGCGTGAGGAATATGCCACAGAGGCAAGGAGACACGGATAAGGCAGGTTAGAGCGACGAACCGAATGTTGTAGCCGCGACGCCTGCGTCGC
>JBBCIV010000194.1:0-20151 GCA_037189665.1 Phycisphaerae bacterium
GCCCCGGCCATGCATGGCCGGGGCTTTTCGTCGGGTTTGATTGCGGCCGCACGATCCCGTAATTTCACCCCCGTGACGCCTGAGAAATCGTTCCTCGTTCAGAAGTTCGCCAAGCTGAAGTTCCCGCAGTACAGCCTGATCGGCTACAGCGTGGGCGGCGAGGAGACCGTCGTTCAGGTGCCGGAGATGAACGTCTGCTTCGACCCCGGCCGGTGCCCGCAGTTCGCGCTCACCAGCGATCTGATGCTCGTCAGCCACGGCCACATGGACCACGTCGCCGGGCTGGGCTATTACCTGTCGCAGCGGCACTTTCAGGGCATGAAGGGCGGCACGGTGCTGCTGCCACGGCACCTCGAGCGTCCGGTGGATGACCTGCTCCGGAGCTGGCAGCAGATCGAGCGGCAGCAGACGCCGTACAAGCTCGTGCCGATGTCGCCGGGACAGGACTACGAGGTGCGCCGCGATTTCGTCATCCGGCCGGTGGCGACGCATCACGGCGCGCCGTCGCTCGGATACGTGCTCGTCAACGTCCGGGAGAAGCTGCGTCCCGAGTACCTCTCGCTCAGCGGCGAGCAGCTTGCCGAGCTGCGCAAGCAGGGCGTCGATATCCAGTACAAGCTTGAAGTGCCGCTCATCGCCTATCTCGGCGACACCAGCTACGGCGAGGTCTTCGATCATCCCGACGTCATGAAGGCCCAGGTGCTGCTGTGCGAGTGTACGTTCTTCGACCCCACGCATCGCACCAAGGCCAAGGCCGGCAAGCACCTGCACGTGGAAGACTTCGTCAAGGTGGTGGAGAAGAGCCAGAACGAGTGCATCGTCGTGCTGCACGTGAGCCGCCGCACCGGCATCGGCCGCAGCAAGGGCATCCTGCGGAAGATGCTGAAGCCCGAGCAACTCGCCAAGGTCCACTTCCTGATGGACTTCGCCGACAGCAAGGCCGGCGGCGACATCGAGGAAACCACGCCGCCGGCGGAGTGAGGCGTGCGCGGCTACGTTACTGGTGGGATCGAGAACCCGACCTCGCCCAGCCGGTGATGCAGATCCTGAAGTTGCGCGACGAGCTGGGCTTCGATCTCCTTCGGATCGAGCGACGGGTCGATCGGCTCGCCGTAGGCGATCGCATATCGCACGCGAAAGAGCGGCAGCCAGTTGAACCAGCGCGAGTATTGGCTTGATCCGACGAGCACGCACGGGATGACCGGCGCCCCTGACAGGTTCGCAATGCGCCCGATGCCCGGCCGGATAATGCCGGTATGCACGACCGAATCCGCCCCGTTGCGGAAGCGGCCTTCGGGGAACATCCCGATCACCCGGCCTTTGGCGAGCCGATCGAGGATGATGCGCACCGTCGGGCTATCCGGCTTTGAACGGTCGAGCGGAAAGGCGTTCATCGACCCGTAGAACCAGCCGACGAACGGGTTGCGGAAGACTTCGACGATGCTTACGAAATCGACGAGGCGGGCGGTGTGCCGCATCAGCAGCGGGATGTCGTACGGGCTCTGGTGATTGGCGGCCAGGATGTAGGCGCCGGCTCGCCGCGTGATGGCGGCGTTGATCGCGGTGGGGCGACTGGAGACGAAGAACGCCGGGCAGCCCGTGTACCACAGGAGGTTGTAGAACGCGTCGCTCACGGCACCTGCTCGTCGCGGAGGCCGAAGTGCGAGAGGGTCTGCTGGTACAGCTCGACGAACTGCCGCCCGACCGTCGTGGTGAGGTCGCGGCGAAGCTGCCGGCGCGTGGTGCGCGTCGCCGGCGGCGGGATGATCGGTTCGCCGACGCTGATCCACAGCTTCCCGCCCCGGCCGGGCAGCCAAGGGTCGACCTGGTTGAACTTCTCCGTCCCCAGCATGATGACCGGCAGGATCGGCACGCGGGCCATCATCGCGATGACCGCCGCGCCGCCTCGGTTCACGCCGCCTCGGAAGATCACCTGTTCGCGCCGCTGCACGCCGCCTTCGGGAAAGATGCCGACGATCTCGCCCGCGGCCAGATGCTCGATCGATCGGCGGATCGCCCGCACCGGCGGCTGGCCGGTGCGCTGGATCGGGATCGTGCCGCAGCGCGTGAGGAACAGGTTGCCGATCCACGTGCGGTAATACTCGGTTCGGGCGATCCAGCGGACGCGCCGGTCCATCATCGAGCTGAGCAGCACCGGCTCGAGATTGCCCATGTGCGAGCATGCGATGAGGTACGGCCCCGGCCGATCAAGGCGGTCGAGGTGCAGGGTCTTGACGTCCAGGCACATCATCCGGACGAACCGGGTGGCGTAGTGACCGAGGGTGTAGAACTTCACGTCCATGCCGACGGCGGATGATAGCGATTCTGCCTCGCCTTGCCTCGCCATGAGGACTTGCCTCGTCCTGCTTCGCCTTGCCTCGTCGCGTGAATTGGGGACAATGCACGTTTTGCGACCGCGACCCGGCGCGACCCGGACAGAGTGTTTCAGAGCATCCATGAGCCAACAGACCGCCGATCCCGACCTCCTCGACAAGATCAAATCGATCATCCGCCGCGACCTGAAGCTCGGCGACAACGCCGTCATCGCCGACGACATGCCGTTGGTGGGCGGAGAGATGGACCTCGATTCGCTCGACATCCTGCTGCTGGTCAGCTCCATCGAAAAGCAGTTCGGCATCAAGATCCCCAGCGAAGCCGTCGGCCGATGGGTGTTTACCGATGTCTCCACTCTCGCGAAATACGTCGCCGACAACCAGCACACGTTGAAGGTCGCCGCGCCGGCCGTCGAGTCCGCCGCCGCGAACGCGGACTGGCTTTCCCGTCTGCCGCACGGGCCGGGGTTTCGATTCGTGTCGCGTGTGATCGAGGTTGTGCCCGGCAAGAGCGCTCGCGGCGCTTGGGATCTGAAGGGCGATGAGGCCTTCTTCGCCGACCATTTCCCCGGCAACCCGATCGTGCCCGGCGTTCTGATCGCCGAGGCGATGGCGCAGCTCGCCGGCCTGTGTGCCGCTGGCGATGGGAAGTCGGCGGGCGTGATCGCCCGGGTAGATATTCGCTTTGAGTCGCCGGTGAAACCGCCCGCATCGATCGAATTGTCGGCGACCGTCACCCAGGCCGCCGGCGCGCTGTTGCAATGCGACGTTCAGGCGTCGGCCGGCGGTGTGGTGGCGGCGCGAGGAACAATTACGCTGCACCTCAGCTAACCCGCGGTCGGTTCGTGTGTCATCCAGTGTGGAAATCGCGACGATGAAACGTCACTACGCCATCGGCCTGTTGCTCTGCTCGCTGTCGCTGGCGCAGCAATCGACTCAGCCGACGGACCCCGCGTTGCAGGAGCTGGATCGCCGCGCCGGCGAGATCGGGGATCTCACCGCTGACTTTGAACAGGAGAAGCATTCCCCGCTATTGAAGAAACCGCTGGTCAGCCGCGGCGTGGTTCGCGCCAAGGGCTCGGCGATGTTGTGGGACACCGCCGAGCCGCAGAAGACGCGGATGCGCGTGGACGGCGAATCGCTGCAACTGCTGTACGTCGATCAGAAGGTGCTCGAGGTGTTTCCGCTTCAGGGCAAGCTCGCGCAGCTGGCCGCCAGCCCGCTGCCGCGGCTGAAGCTGTTGCAGGAGCAGTTCAGGATCGAAGGCGGGCGGCAATCGCAGGGCGTGGCGACATACGTGCTGACGCCGATCGACCCGAAGCTGGCGGAGCACGTCGATAAAGTCGTCGTGGCGATCGACACCGCGAACGCCGCGATCGCGCGGTTTGAGCTGACCGACCCGGACGGCGAGCGGACGATCATTCACTTTCGAAACCACCGGATCAACGCCGATCTGGCCGACGACGCGCTGCAGATCAACGCCCCCGAGGGCACGAAGGTTGTCCGGCCGTTGGATGGGGCGCAGAACGTGGCCCCATGAGTGACGCGGCGACCTCCATCCGCTCTCGCGTCGCGTCGGCCTGGCTGCGAACGCTGTTCTGGGTGGCGAAACGCGCGCCGGGCTTGCTGAAGGTGTTCCGGCCGGTGGTGGCGGTCGGCGTGCCGATCGTGTCGAGAAAGGTTCGGACGAACACCCGCTTGAACGGCCTGCGCGTGGCGGCGGACGGCGGGTCGCTGGCGTTCTCGTCGGCGGTGACCGGGGCGTTCTTCGACTTCGTCGCCGAGGTCGCGACAAACGCCGACTGCACGCCGCAGGGCGTGCGCGGCCGGGTGGTGGCGGTGGAAGGCGAGCCGGCGTATCTGGAACTGCGAAAGCAGAAACGGGGCGCGGTGCTGGTGACCGCGCACATGGGATCGTTCGAGGTCGGGTTGGCGGCGTTGAGCACGGTGGAGCCTAAAATTCATGTGGTGTTCAAGCGGGATGCCCATGATGGCTTCGAGCGTTTGCGCCGGCCGCTGCGGGAGCGGCTGGGCGTGGCGGAATGTCCGATCGACGACGGCTGGCCGGCGCTCATCGGGCTTCGCGATGCGCTGAGGCGCAACGAGGTCGTCGTCATGCAGGCCGACCGCGCCATGCCCGGGCAGAAGTCGGCGTCGGTGAAAGTCGGAAAGGGCACGCTGCGGATTCCGGTCGGGCCGGTGACGCTGGCGCGGATCAACGGAAGCCCGATCGTGCCGGTCTTCGCGGTTCGCGAGTCGCCGGGACGTTATCGGATCTTCCTTGAGCGCGCGATCGATCCGTCCGCGGACGACGCCGTGCAACAAGTCGGGCAGGCATTGGAAAAATTCATCACACGATATCCGCGGCAATGGCTTGTCCTCGATGCCGCGTTCGTTGAGGATGCGAAACGTGGCATCAGGTAGCGGATCAGACATTCACATTGCCGGTGTTGGGCTCGTCACGCCGCTGGGCCTCTGTGCGCAGAAGACCTGGCGCAACGTGCTGGCCGGCCAGTGCGGGATCGGGCCGATGCCATCGCTCGAATCGCCATTGCCGCCAGGAAAGGACGGCGGCGAGTGTCCGCCGTTACCCGAGGACTTCTTTCCCGATCGGCCGCGCGAGGTGCGATATCTTCAGTACGCGATCCACGCCGCCCTCGCCGACGCGGGATATGCCGAATCTCTTCCGTGCGAGCCGGAGCGCGCCGAGGTGCTGCTGGGCACCACGCTGCACGGCATGCGCGCCGGCGGACGATTCCTGCGATCGCGCGACTTCGCCGAGCTGCGCACGTTCCTCGCCGGGCATACATTGGAGCGAGCGCTTCATCTTCTCGGTCCGCAGGGCGGGCGGGTGACGACCTGTTCGGCGTGCTCGTCGAGCCTCGGCAGCATCGCGCTGGGCGTCACGCTTCTGAAGACCGGCCGGGCCGACCTGGTCATCGCCGGCGGGTATGACGCGGTGAGCGAGTACGCCTACGCCGGCTTCAACGCGCTTCGGCTCGTGAGCGAGCCGCCGCTTCGCCCCTTCACGCGCGGGCGCGTTGGGATGAAGTTGTCGGAGTCGTACGCGATCGTCATCCTTCAGCGCGCCGAAGACGCGAAACGCACGGTGGCCGTCATTTCCGGATGGGGGGAGTCGGCGGACGCACATCACCTCACGCAGCCGCATCCGACCGGCGAAGGCGCACTGGCGGCGATGAAGCAGGCGCTCGGCCGTGCCGGTATCGAGCCGAAAGACCTGGGCCTGATCGCCGCCCACGCCACCGGCACCCCCGACAACGATTCCAGCGAGGCGGCCGCCCTCACGCGGTTGCTCGGCGACGACGCCATGAGCGTGCCCATCGTCGGCTTCAAAAGCCACCTCGGCCACACGCTCGGCGGGGCGGGGGCGGCGGAACTGATCCTGTCCGCCTTCGCGCTTCGCGACCAGATCGTCCCCGCGACCGCCAACGTCGAACCGGCGCAGATCGAGTTTCCGCAGCTTCGCATCACGCACGGCGACTCAAGGCCGGGCGTCATCCGACATACGCTCAACACGTCGCTCGGCTTCGGCGGGGCGAACACGTGCGTCGTGTTGTCGCGAGTCGGACGCGCGACGGCGAAACCGCAAGCGGCTAACGGGCAGGCGGTCATCACCGGCATCGGCGTTCTACTGCCCGGCGCGGTGGGCAACGAGGCGTTCGCGGCCCGCGTGCGGTCGGGCGAGCGGTTTGATCCGTCGCGAACGTTGGGCGACGCCGATTACGAACACCTGCTCAACGCTCGGCGGATTCGGCGGATGAGCGCGTACGTGAAGCTGACGCTCGCGGCGGTGTCGATCGCGTGCGCGCACGCGAAGCTGGAGCCGGGCTTCAGCGCCGCCGGCATCCTTGGGACGATGCACGGATCGGCGGCGTACAGCGACGAGTATTACTCGCAGGTCGTCCGCGAGGGCATGACGGCGGCCAACCCGATGCTGTTCGCCGAGGGCGTGCCCAACGCGGCCGCGGCGCAGCTGTCGCTCATGCTGGGGTTGAAGCAGGCCTGCCAGACGATCATCGGCACGCGCACCGCGGGCCTCGACGCGCTGCGGCTGGCGGCGCTTCGCGTTGAAGAGGGAAGCTGCGACCGCATCATCGTCAGCGCCGGCGAGGAATCGCACGGCACCGTCAACGATGCCTACGATCATTGCGGCCTTCGCGGCGAGGGCGGGTTCATGAACGTGCCTGGCGCGGTGGCGCTGATCGTCGAATCGCGCGAGGCGGCCGTCGCGCGAGGCGCGAAGGTCTACGCTCGCATCGGCGAGTCGCGATCGATTTCCGACCTGTCGATCGGGATGTTTCGGTCCGCCGGCATCGCGACGGGGGGAGCGTCGCACGTCGTCGGCAGTGGAAACGGAACCGATCTCGAACTCTACGAACGCGTCGCGCTGAAGAAGTGGGGAAGCGGAAACGCGCGGAACTTCTATCCCGTGCTCGGCGAGCTGTTCAGCGCCCAGGGCCTGGCATCGATCGCCGCGATGCTGATGACCGAGCCGGGGACCGAATTCACGGCGCTATGCACGGATCTTACGGGCGTCGCGACGTCGGTCTGGATTCATCCGTCATGACCACTTTGCCCCGCAACAATCCCGGTGTTCCCGACGCGGCGCGGCAGGCGTTGCCCGGCGCGGCGATGGCGTCGGCGTTGGTAAGCGGGGCGCGGTCGATGGGCGAGGCCGACCTGGAACGGCGGACGTTGGCGGCGTATCGGGAGCTTTACGAACAGGTTGCCAAAGGTGACCGGAAATACATCGTGCGGATGTGGAATTTCATCCCTGCGTTGCTCGATCCCACCGATGGCGGCCGCGACCGGTACATGGCGTTCAACGCGGGTCGATACGCGGCGATGTGCGAGTGGTTCGGCGGGCCCGAAAACCTTCAGCAGTACGCGCCGGCAGGCACCGGTGTGGGGACCGACAGTGACGACCTGACGATCTACGCCCTGGCGCTGGCCGAGCCGGGAACGGCGATCCAGAACCCGCGTCAACGCCCGGCCGTCCACTATTCGCCACGTTACGGACCGCGGCCGCCTTGCTTCGCCCGGGCGACGCGCGTCGGCAACGTGCTGCTCGTCTCCGGCACCGCGGCCATCACCGGGGAAGAGTCGGTCGAAGGCGATCTGGACCGGCAACTCGACGTGACGCTCCAGAACCTTCGCGCCCTGGTCGGCGATCTCTCCGCCTTCACCAGCATTCGGGCCTACGTCTCCGTTGCGGCAGACGTGGAACGCGTCCGATCGGCGTGTCGGTCGGCCTTCCCGCACGCCGGCGACGGGCAGTTCTTCAACGTCGATCTGTGCCGGCGGGAGCTGCTTGTTGAAATCGAAGGCGTGGCGGTGCAGAGTAACGCATGATGAACGATGTTTACGACGCGATCGTGATCGGCGGCGGGCCCGCAGGATCGACCACCGCCCTGGTGATGGCGCGGGCGGGCCTCAACGTCTGCCTGCTGGAGAAGGACGCGCACCCGCGCTTCCACATCGGCGAATCGATCCTGCCGCGCACCACACCGCTGCTGAAAGAACTCGGCCTGCACGAAGAGGTGATGAAGCTGCCGCACCTCACCAAGCTGGGCGCGGAGTTCGGATTCGGCAACGACTTCAACACGATGCAGTTCCGCTTCAGCGACGGGCTGGTGCCGGGCACGCCGGTGTTCAACATCGAGCGGTCGTACCTCGACAAGCTGCTTCTCGATCAGGCGAAGCTCGCCGGCGCGAAGGTGTTCGAAAACACGACGGTAAAGGCGGTGACGCGGCTTCAGCAGGATGACGTGGAGGTCGATACCACCATCGGCGCGATCCGCGGGCGGGTGATCATGGATGCCTCCGGCCACGGCACGGTGATCGGCCGGCATTTGGGGCAGCGGCGGAACTTTGCTGATCCGGAATTGCAGAAGGTGGCGTACTTCCAGCATTTCGACAACGTCGAGCGCCCGCCCGGCGATGCGACGGGCGATCCGAGCATCATCATGACCGACGAGGGCTGGTTCTGGCTGATCGGCCTGACCGAAACCAAGACCAGCGTCGGCTTCGTCACCCGGCCGCGGTTTGTGAAGGAGATCAACGTCGCGCCGGATCGGCTTCTCCAATGGGCGGTGGCGCGGTGCCCGGTCGTCCGGCATCGGATGCGAGACGCCCAGGGCTCGCCGCAAAACCACGTGCTGGCGGACTTCAGCTACACCTGCTCGCCGCACGCGGGGCCGGGGTATTTCCTCGTCGGCGACGCCGGCTGCTTTCTCGATCCGATTTTCTCCACCGGCGCGACGCTGGCGATGATGGGCGGCAGGGAGGCCGGCACGCTTGCCGCCGAGATGCTGCGCGGCGAGACGTCGGCGGGAGTGGCGCAAGACCAGTACATCAAGTTCGTCACCGGCAGCACCGGCGTGTTCTGGAAGCTGATCCGCAACTACTACCGACACAGCTTCCGCGAACTGTTCATGAACGGGCAGGGGCCGCTGGAAGTGCACAACGCCGTGATCAGCACGCTGGCGGGGCAGGTGTTTCCGAAGCCGATCTTCGCGTTGCGATGGCGACTGCGGTTCTTTGAGCTGTGCGTCTGGGCTCAGCAATACATTCCGCTTTGCCCACGGCGGGCGCACTGCTCGCTGTTGAAAGAGTCGGCGGAGCCGATCGCGCTGGAAGCCGAACTGGCAGGGGCCGCATGAGCGAGTGGGCGCTCTGGGAGCGCATCCAGTCGCACGCCGCCATCGCCCCGGAGCGGCCGGCGTATGTCGAGGTCGGGTCGGATCGGTCGATCACCTATTGCCAGCTTGTCGACGCCGTTCGCAACGCGGCGGTCTCCCTCGCCTCTGAATTGCGGGTGATGCTCCAATCGGCCAACTCGATCGACTACCCGATTGCGTTCCTCTCCTGCCTGATTGCCCGGCGCGCCGTTTTTCCCAGCTCGCCCGATACGCCGGAAGCCGAGTTGGATCGCGCCAGGCAGAAAACGAAATGCCTTCCGCCGCTTGTTGAAGACGAGGGTTGCGTATTGCTTTGCTCATCCGGGACGACCGGTTTACCAAAGGTCGTGCGACGTGCGCGGGCGTCGCTCGACGCCGTCGCCCGGAACATGGAGCAGGTCATCGGCTTTCACCCCGGTGATCGCGCGATCGCGGCCGTGCCACTGGTGCATTCGTACGGGATGGAGCACGGACTGCTCGCGCCGCTGTGGGCAGGATCGACCGTGCTGCTGTGCGACGGGCTCAACGTGGCGCACATTCTCGCAGCGTTCAGGCAGGGCGCGACGATCTTCCCGGCCGTGCCGTCGATCGTGGAATTGCTGTCGCGATCGATCGACGCGCCGTCGCACCGCCTTCGCCGCGTTTACACCGCCGGGTCGCCGTTGCCGGAGGGGGTGGCGGACGACTTTGCGCGGTCGTTCGGCATCGCGGTGGGGCAGGTGTATGGGATGACCGAACTGGGCTCGGTGCTCTACCACGATCCCTCCCGCGATGCGCCCGGCACCGTCGGCCGGCCGTGCGAGGGGGTGTCGGTGCGGATCGATCCGGAGAACGGCGAGGTGCTCATCCGCGCCGAATCAATGCTGGCCGACTACATCGGCGAAGACCTGCACCTCGATGACGGCCACTTCCGCACCGGCGACCTCGGCCGCCTCACGCCCGCGGGCGAACTCGTCCTCACCGGCCGGCTGCGGCTGCTCATCGACGTCGGCGGGGCAAAGGTAAATCCGTTAGAAGTCGAAGATGTGCTGATGCGGCATCCGTCGGTTGCAACGGCGGTCGTGTTGCCGCTGCGATTGAGCGAAACGGTGCGAAAGGTGCGCGCGATCGTCGTGCCCGCCGACCCCGCGCTGCCGCCCGATGTCAACGAATTGCGCGCGTTCGCGCGATCGCAGCTCGCGGCGTACAAGGTTCCGCGCGTGATCGACCTCCGCGACTCGTTGCCGCGCTCGCCGACGGGCAAAATCCTTCGTCAGCAATTGGAGACGGCATGAGACGGTTCGCCCTCGTTTTCTCGTCATCGCTCATGGCGGTCCTGTTCGTTGGCGGCGGGTGCAAGACTTCGCCGCCTTTGCCGACCTATCCTCGCATGTCGCAGGCCGACTCACTGGAGCGCATCGCGGCATTTAGCCGACAGATTCGCACGGTGCAGGGCCAGGCGACCATCACGCTGGAAGGCGCGGACAGGCAATCCATCACGCTCGACGGCGCGTTCGTCATTGAGGCGCCGGACAAACTTCGCGTTCGCGCCTGGAAGCTTGGCCAGGCCGTGTTTGATCTGACCAGCACGCCGGACGGGGCATGGCAATACGTGCCGCGCGAGGAAGCACGCTCGACGACCGGCATTACGCGCGAGGTGACGCAGCGGTTGATCGACTTGCTCACCGCCGGCCCGCCGGCGGGGGAGATGGCATTGTCAGATAAGCAAATCGAGCTTGTCGGCGGTCGCGAGCGGCGGGTGTACGATCGGGATACGCTCGTGCTGCGACAGTTCATCGTCGTCAACGATGCTGGCGATGAAGTCTTCACCCTTCGACTGGATGGCCATCGTTTGATTAACGACGTCGTCTGGCCGATGCGCCTGCTGGCCGAGAGCGAGCAGGGGACGATTACCATTCGGTTCGGCGAGATGGAGATCAACGGCGTGCTTCCACCGGTGGCATTCAAGCCGCCGGCGCGGGCGGAGCGGTTGCCATGAAGTTCGGTTTCGACTGGCCTGCCGCCCATCCGCGGATGACGCTGCTGATCGCGGCGGTGTTGGTGATCGTCAGCCTGCTATTGGTGTTTCGATTGGATGCCGAGGCGTCGCTCGACGCGATGCTCGATCCGACCGATCCCGCCACCGGCGCGATGACGCGCGTGCTGAGCGGCTTTCCGGCGGCACAGGAACTGCTGGTGATGTGCAGCGCGCCCGACGGCCGCGAGGTCGATCGAGCGGCGCTGCTGGCGTTCGCCGAGCGGTTTCAGACGGCGCTGGCGTCGTCCGACCTCGTGCGCGCGGTTCGCTATCGGCCGTCCAGCGAGGCGAGGCAGTTCGTCGAAAAGGTGATCGCGCCCGCCGGGTTGCTCTATTTGACCGATGAGCAACTTGCCGAGGCACGCCGGAGGCTCGAGCCAGAGGCGATGATCGAGCAATTCCGCCGCAACGAGGCGATGCTGTCGGCCCCCGGGCCGGCGGCGGGGGGATTGGCCAAGGCGATCCTGCAAGACCCGCTGCGCCTGCACGAGTTGTTGCAGGCGCGCCTTCGCCAGCTTACGCCGCCTGATATCGGTTCCACCGATGGATTCTTTTCGCCCAGCGGGCGCGATCTGCTCATCCGCATCGAGGGCAACCGGCCGATGAGCGAGTTCGATTTTGCCGAACGGCTGACCGCGCTGGCGCACGGACAGGCGGACCTCGCCAATACGGACGGCCTCGATCTCCGCATCGGCGGCGGCTACGCGATTTCCGCCCACAACGCGGCCGTCATTCGGGGGGAGTCGATCAGCAATTCGGTCGGGTCGGTCTTCACGCTGGGCCTCGCGTTCCTGGTGCTGTTTCGCCGGCCGGCGTGGACGTTTGCGGTGGCGTTCACGCCGATCGCGGTGGGCATCCTGTGCGGTTTCGGGGTGTACGCGCTGTTCAGCGATACGATCACGCCGTTGGCGGCGGTGATCGGCGGGGCGCTGGGGGGGATCGGCATCGATTATTCCACGCACATGCTCGCACATCATCGGAGGGAGGATCGGCCGGGTTTGCTGGTTCGCCGGATGGCCTGGCCGCTGCTGGCGGCGTGCGCGACGTCGGTAATCGGGTTCGCGGTGATCGGCATCTCGCCGGTTCGGCTGTTGCGCGATTTTGCGATCGTGGGATCGCTGTCGCTGATCGGGGCGTTCATCGCGGCGCTGACGGTGCTGCCCGCGCTCCTGGCGCTGAGGCCGGCCGCCGCCGATCCGCGGGTGCGGGTAATGCGAGCGCCTTGGCGATATCCGGGGCGGGTGCTGGCGATCGCGTTACTTTTGCTGTTGCCTGCGGCCATCCTCGCGACCGGTGTTGATCTGGGCCGGCAAGATCAGGACGTGCACAACCTTCATCCACAGCCGAACCCGCCGTTGGACGCGACCGAAGAGATCAGCCGGCGCATGGGCATGGCCGGCGGGTCGTTCATGATATGGGTGAGCGGATCGAGCGACGAAGAGGTGATGCAACGCGCCGCCGAGGTGCAGCAGAAGCTTGCCTCGTCCGATGCCCACTGGGCTGGCGTGCGATCGGTGTTCGGGCCGGCATCGCTGCTGCCGGCGCCGTCGATGGCGGCCGTTCGTCGAGCGGACTTTACCGATGAACAGATCGCCGCCGCGACTGCATCGCTCGATCGCGCGATCGAATCCAGCGGCTTCGCGCCGACGGCGTACGATCCGTATCGTTCGTTCCTGCCGAAGTTGCTCCGGCCGGAGCGCGTGCCGGGCATCGCGGCGCTTCGCGCCTATCCCGAACTCGCCTCCGCCGTCCTTCCGCGCGACGCCGGCCGGCATGAGGCGATCGTCCATCTCTTCCTTGAACGCCCGCCGACGACGCGCGATGAGGTCGAGCGAACGGTGTCGCAACTTCGCTGGTTGCTCGACGGCGTGCCGGGCGCGACGCTCACCGGCATGTCGGTCATCAGCCAGCAGACGCTCGCCGCCGTGCAGCGGGATTTGCCGCGCGTGGCGATCCTGGCGGCTGGCTGCGTGGCGTTGTACCTGATCCTCCACTACCGTTCGCCACGGCTCGGGTTGATGGCGATGTTGCCGACGTTCGTCAGCCTCACGCTGCTGCTGGCGACGATGCGGCTGACCGGCATCTCGCTTAACGTGGTGAACATGGTCATGTTGCCGCTGCTGCTGGGCATCAATATCGATTTCGGCATCTTCGCGGTTGATACGCTTCGCAAGCCCGAGGAGCACACGCTGGCCGACCAGTTCACGTCGAGCTTGCAGGCGATGACGACGTGCGCGGTGACCGCCATCGTTGGTTTCGGCTCGCTCGCGTTCGCCAGCGTGCCGGCGGTGCGGTCGCTGGGCATCCTGGTGATGGTCGGCGTCGCCGGCTGCACGCTGGGGGCGGCCACGGTGTTGTGGCCGATCGTGCTGATGATGGCGAAGAAGCGGGGGCTGCAATGAAAGCGATGCCCGTCGTCCTGCTGATCCTGACCTTGGTGACCGGGTGCAGCTTCGCGCCGTCAAAACGATTCGCGTTCGATCCGCCGAAAGGGTTTTCGATCGATGCGCGGGGCGTGAGCTACGACGACGATGCCGACGGCATTGCCGATCGACGGTACGCGTTTGACGAGTACGCGGACGCCGATATTCCGCACGTCGTGATCCTGCTGGATTCCGTCCCGTATTCGGTGATGGCCGACCGATACGCCGCCGGCGATTTCTCGTGGATGGGCCGGCCGGTCAAGATGATCGCGCCGTTTCCGTCGTTGACCGAGATATGCTACACCGAGGTCTTCAATGCGCCGCCGTTGCCCGGCGTGATCGATACGCAATACGATCCGCGCCTCGGCAACGCCCGCGACGATCTCTGGTCGCGCGTGCGCGGCGGCGAGCAACCGTGGGAACGGCGCACGCATTACCACGCCAGCTATGACGAGCACGGCCTCAGCTTTCTCGAACCCCGCGCGTGGTACGCCGCCGAGCTGCAGCGGGCGTACCAAGCGATCGAGGCCTCGCCCGACCGCGTGACGTACGTTTACTTCGCCAGCGCTGCATCGATGGCGTGCAAGTACGGGCGGGAAGGCATCGACGAAGTGCTGGACGGCGCCCGCAAGCTGTCGTTGCGGCTACTTTACGAACGCCGCGGCGCGATCAACATCACCCTCATGGCCGATCACGGCCACAACATGACGCCGACCAGGAACGTCGCGCTCGACCAGACGTTGAAGGACGCCGGCTTCAACGTCACGTCGTCGATCCGATCGCCGAGAGACGTCGTCGTCAGCATCAACGGCCTGGTGACCAACGCGGCGCTGCACACCAGCCGGCCCGCCGCGGTTGCAGATGCGTTGGTGAAGAACGACGCTGTCGAACTGGCGATCTATCGTGACGGCCCGCGCACGATCGTCCGCTCCCGCGCCGGCTCGGCCGCCATCGCGCAGCAGGGCGATCGATATAAGTATGAGCTGATCGACGCCGACGTGCTGGGCTACGGCGACTTGGTGAGCGGCTTTGCCACCGAGGCCACATGGCTTGCCCGCACAATCGACCACGAATACCCCAACGCTCCCGCGCGGCTATCGGCGGCGATGTCGCGGATGGTGGTGAGCGTGCCGAGCGTGATGGTATCTATCCGCGACGGGTATTCGACCGGCAGGCCGGAGTACGAGAAGTGGATCGACATGAAATCGACGCACGGCGGGCTGAACCAGGTTAACTCCGCCACGTTCGTCATGTCGATGACCGGGCGTTTGAAAGGGCCGGTCTTGCCGCGCGACGTGTTGCGCATCATCGAGCCCGCCGAGCGGCCGCGGGTGATGCGATGAGCACCAGGCGAAGGGCGTGGTTCGGCGACGTGCACGAGCGCGGCATCGTCGGGCAAAACCGCTATGCCATCACGTTCGACGACGGCCCGCTCGAAGGCGCCAGCGACGAGATCCTCGACATCCTGAAGCACTACGGCGTGCCCGCCACGTTTTTCGTCATCGGCCGGAACGCCGAGCGGTGGCCGCGGGTAGTGGAGCGGATGGCGCAAGAAGGGCACCTGGTTCAGAACCACACGTGGTCGCACTGGCGGCTGAGCATGTTCTGTCCGTCGTTTTACTGGGTAAGGCAGTTGAAGCGGACGGACGACATGATTCGGTCGATTGTCGGCAGGACGCCCGCGATGTTTCGCCCGCCAATGGCGGTGCGGACGCCGAGCAATACCAAGGCCATGCGCCTCACCGGCCACGCCTGCGTGATGTGGACGCGCCGCGCGATGGACGGCGTCGCCACGACGAAGGAGCGCGTTGCCAGGCGATTGATCGAAGGTCTGGACGACGGCGCGGTATTGCTCCTTCATGACGGCCGCGAGGCCGCATCGCGGCGCGATCCGCGGCCGACGATCGAGGCGCTGCCCGTCGTGCTTGAAGAGGCGAAACGACGCGGATTGTCGCCCGCGCCGCTGGACGAGTTGCTCGGGATTGCCGCCTACCGCTGATCACGCCCGCTGCGGCGTCGCCGGCGGAACGACGCGCAGGATTAACTGCACCGCCACGAACGTCACCGCCGCCAGCGCCGCGCCGAACAGCACGCTGCCGACCATCCATTCGATCGCCACGCGGCGAAGCAACTCGACATAGCCGATCTCGGTCGGGTCGAACTCCGCCAGTGTCACCGCCCGCCCGTGTAGCAGAAAATGCCCCGTCGCAATCGCGGCGGCGATCAGCACCGGGCCCACCGGCGGAGTGGACAGGTGTGATCCCGCGAGCACCGCCAGCGGGTGCAGGCGCCATCGTTTGGCCAGCGCCAAGCTCAGCAGCGATTGCACGCCGTACAGCGGCAGGTTGGCGATCAGCACGCCCAGCGAGAGCGCGACCGCGAACCGTTTCCGCTCGCGGTCGTCATGACGGATCGACCGCCACGCCCGCAACGGGCTGAACCATCGCAGCAGCCGTTCGACGGCGGTGCCGGTCGTCGTGCGGTCGTTCGGCTCGCGCAGCCGCATCGGCCGAACGGGCAGCAGCGAGCGCGACAGCAATCGCGCGTGCATGCCGACGGCCCGGCATGAATCGCGCCACGGCTTGAAGTGGCTGACCCGGCCGGTGGAGATCTCGTACACGCACTGAACGCCATGCTCGATCACCGGCACGTGTGCCCAGCCGCAGCGGACGAGGATTTCCGTTTCAAACCCGTATCGCCCGGCCTGCGTGGGCAGCCTGGCGAGGGACAGGGGATACACACGCAGGCCGCACTGGCTATCGGTGACGTGCGTGCCGGCGTGCAGCCAGACGAGCCCGTTACTGACCCATCGCCCCAGTCGGTTGCCGGCGGGGTAGCCGGCGATCCGGCGTTCGCGAGCGCCCAGGATCAGAGCATGAGGATGGGCGCGGGACAGGTCGAGCATCGGTGCCACGTCGGCCGGGTTGTGCTGGCCGTCGGTATCGATGGTGAGGGCGTGGGTGTAGCCGAGTTCGATGGCCCGAGCAAAGCCGCTCCGCAGCGCCGCCGCCTTGCCCTGGTTCTGGGGGTGTCGGACGATTTCGATCGTCGCGGCGTGGGCCCGTAGCACGTCGTCGGTGGCATCGGTCGAGCCATCGTTGATGACGATCAGCGGAAGGCCGAGCGCGCGGACGGCTCCGATCACCTCGCCGACGGTGGCGGCGTTGTTGAAGGTTGGGGCGATGACGACGAAACGCTGCATGTGAACTTGATGCGGATTATGGCAGGCAACCGTGCTGGCACCAACATGCCGCGTGCGGTTAATCTGCACGGGATGCCGGTTGACGAATTGCCCCCTCATCCCGAACTGACGCGCTACTATGCCAACGGCGGCGCGAAACGGGGCTTTCTGAAGTCGATCTTCGACAACACGGCGGAGGACTACGACCGCGTGGAGAACATCGTCGCGTTGGGCAGCGGGCGGTGGTATCGGCGTAACGCGTTGATTCGCGCGGGTTTGCGTCCGGGAATGCGGGCGCTGGACGTGGCGATCGGAACGGGACTCGTCGCGCGCGAGGCGATGGCGCTGGTAGCGCCGGGCGGATCGGTCACAGGGCTTGATCCGAGCCTCGGCATGATCTCGCGGGCGCGAAGTGCGCTGGATTTGTCGGTGGTACTGGGCGTAGGCGAGCAGTTGCCGTTTGAGGACGGGACGTTCGATTTTTTGTCGATGGGTTATGCGCTGCGGCACCTGAGCGATCTACGATTGGCGATGTCGGAGTTTCGGCGGGTGCTGAAGCCGGGCGGCCGCGTGTGCCTGCTGGAGATCGCGCGGCCGGACGGAGTGGTGCGGCGGAAGTTGATGGAAGCTTACTTCCGCGGGCTGCTGCCGATCGTCTCCCGCCTGATCAGCACCCGGCCGCAGACGGGGCGGCTGTGGGTGTATTACTGGGAGACGATCGACCAGTGCGTGCCCGCGATGACCGTGCTGCGCGCGATGTCGGACGCGGGGCTGATCGACGTCGCCCGCTACACCGAACTCGGCATGTTCGCCGAGTACACCGGCCGACGCGCGTAGGGGCACTGCCGCGATTTCACATTCTTGTCGATGGGCAATCCCATAAAAACTGAATGACGAACGGCCTCGAGGGTCGTTCGTCATTCGAGTGGTTCGTAAAGCTTGTCCGCGGCCGCTGTTATCCGAGCGGGTTGACCGGCGCCGGATTGGCCGGCGGCGGTTCATCGAGCGGGTTCTGCGGCGCCGGTTGTGGACCGGGCGGAACTGGCTGCGGCACAGGCGGCACGGGTTGAGGTTCCGGCAGCGCGGGCGGCACAGGCTCAGGCTGCGGCGGCGGAGGTGGCGGGTTGACCGGCGGTTGAGGCGGGGCCGGCGGGATGACCGGGGGTTCCGGCGGTGCAGGTGGCGGGGGGGGAGGTGGAGGTGGCACGACCGGGGCCGGCGGAGGTGGGATAGTCGTCACACCGCCGCCCGCGTTCGGCGATCCGCTGCCGCCGCTCTGCAGCACGCTGATCGACTCTGCCTGCTTCTCTTCTATCGCGTGCACCAAGGCGGTCTTACCCTTTTTATCGACGATCGCGGGGTTGGCACCGGCCTGAAGCAGGATGCGGACGATCTCCGCGTAGTTGTCGTCGGCTGCGTAGATGAGCGCGGTCCAGCCGTCGTCATCCTGAAGGTCCAGTTGTGCGCCCTTGGCGATCAGCGCCTTGACGACGTCAACCATGCCCTCCTCGGCCGCGTGCATCAGCGGCGTCATCAGTTCCTCGTCACGGGCATTCACGTTTGCGCCGGCCTCGATCAACGCGAGCGCCGCCTGCGGTTTTCTCGTGTCGCACGCCATGTGCAGCGGAGTTTGCCGGTCTTCGTCTATCGCTTCGAGGTTCGCGCCGCGCGCGACCATATAGCGCACCGCGATGGCATTGTCGCGCAGCGCGGCCTCGTGCAGCGGCGTGTTGTTTGTCCGGTTGATCGCGTTGATATTCGCCCCCGACGCCGCGGCCGCATCGAGCTCCGCGTTTGATTGGGCGTACGCCGCCGCGAACCACGGGTTTGACGATTCCGTCGATCTCCCGCCAAAAACGCTGCACCCCGTGCCGAACATCAACGTTGCCGTCAGCGTCGTGATCGCCGCAGCCTGAAGAATTCGAGACGCCATCATGGAACTCCCTTCTGTTCACAACTTGCGCCAACGCCCATCCTGGCCAGCCCGACCGGCCACGCCACGCGCGGCCTTGCCCATAGCCTAGGACGCGATCGCGCCCTTCCCAACGAAAAAATCACGGCACAAACCGCATATTCCGGACGCCCGATCCTACAAACGCATGCGTGACACCGCAAAGTGAGCGATACGTATACTAAACACGATTTGCTAGTTTCGGGCGACGTTCATCGTCGATGTGGAAGGGAAAGACGTGTTGCGACACCCTGATTGTTGCTCAATACTCAGGTGGGGTTCATTGTGACGCGTGCCGAACTCCTTTCAATCGAGCGGTTGGGCAGCACAAGGTTTCGAGGTCACGTAAATCGCGAGCGAGGGCTATGAATCGTCGAATTGTTGCGTTCGATCAGGATGCGGAAGGCGATTGGCGCGCCATGTTGGAGTGCGGCCATTACCAGCACGTTCGCCATAACCCGCCACTGATCTCCCGATTGTGGGTGCTGACGGAAGACGGGCGGAAATCACGGTTGGGAATGATGCTGAACTGCCTGATCTGCGATGACCGTTTGGCCGGGATGCCCTTAACTCAAGAGGATGTTGATCGCGCAGCAAGTTGATTGCCACGCGATCTCACATGTTTTCGTAAATTTGGCGATCCTAGAAAAGCCCATCATTGCCATCACGGCGGCGTTACTTCTTCCACAACTCCCATGCCTTCTCCCACTGCGGCTCGCTGAGCACGGATTGCGGCGGGGACTTCATCGTGGCATCGACCCGGAGGACCTGTAGCGGCTCGTCGTCCTCAAACTTGCCGTCGCCGTCGCGATCCATCCGCACCGTGACGAACATCGCGTCGGCGGAGGGAAGAGTGGCAGGCTTGGCACGGGCGGGTTGGTCCTCATTTTTGCGAGGTTCGTCGAGCGTGGTGCGCACGACGGTCGATCGCGGCGGGGTGAGGCGCGTGATCGTTCGGTCGGCCAGACGATAGTGGAAGATGGCGGTGGCGTCGGCGTCGTTGATCTTGGCGTCGCCGTTGGTATCGGTGTCGGTCGCCAGGAGCAGGATGGCGTCCCGCTGTGCTACTGCCCATACCACCTGCCAGACGACGATCCGCCGATCGAAGCCGAGCACGCTTTCGCCGGTCGAGCGGTTGAAGAGGGCGAAGTTGATCCACGGCCCGGAGCCGAGCGAATAGAAGCCCGACGTCGAGGGCAACATCGATCGCGAATAGCTGCCGCTGCCGCTGGTCTTGCCGAATACGGAGCTGGCGGCCGCGCCCGAAGGCAGTTCGACTGGTGCGATCACCCACTCGCTGTCGGCGATCGGCACGCCGTACGACATCGGCGGCGAGGAGCCCTCGAATGAGAACGACCCGATGCTCCCGCCGTAAGCCGGGCCGGAAGTTTCGCAGCCGGCGAGCAGCGTCGCACATGCTGTCAAAAACAGCGAACGAACGGATTTCCGCATCGGTTTCCCCGCAGTTTGAGTTGCGGTGAATGTTACCTCACGCGGGCGTCCAACAAAAACGCCGCGGCCGCCCGCAAAGGCGGCCGCGCCGGT
>JBBCIV010000195.1:0-3455 GCA_037189665.1 Phycisphaerae bacterium
ATGGGCGACGCAGGCGTCGCAGCTACAATGTTCGGTTCGTTGCCCTAGGTGTTCATCAACGCTCGCGCTCGCCGGCAGTACCACTTCGAGACATGTCCACCGCCGCTGACATCACAACTGCTGATTCCACATTGGATTATGCGCCTCGGCGCGTGCTTTCGTCTCCGCCGGAGCAGCGGTCGAGCGTGCCGGAATTGCCGTTGGAATCGCGCTCGAAACGGCTGGCGTTCCTGTTCATCGCGGCGGCGCTGGCGATCGCGTATTTCGCGGTCGTTCTGGCGTACTGGACGCCGTCGCATCCGGGCGTGGATCAGAACGGCTATCTCGTTGGCGGCAAAGGGTTTGCCGAAACGCTGTCGATGAAGCAGGCGCCCGTTCGCCTGAGCGACGGCAAGACGTTCGACCCGCATCAGTTCATCGCCAACATGTGGGTGAGCGCTACGAACAACTCGCAGCATTTCTATCCGAAGTATCCGCTCGGCCTGCCGCTGCTCTACGCGATCTGCCTGTGGCTGGGCGGCGGATCGTCGTCGTACGGCGTGGCGATGGCGCACCTGATCAGCCCGGCGGCGATGGCGCTGACGGTGTTCGGCGTCTTCGTCCTCGTGCGGCAGTTCGCCGGCTCGTTCCCGGCGGTGCTGGCGATGTGCGTGTTCGCCACCAGCCCCATCGTGGGATGGTGCGTGAACAATCCCAACAGCCATGCCACCACGGTTTTCTGCTGCGTGTGGGGCATGGTGAGCGTGCTGCACTGGTGGCGGCGGGGCGGGTGGTTCTGGGCGCTGGCAGGGGGTTTTCTCGTCGGATACGCCGCCACCATCCGCTACACCGAAGGCGCGATGCTGCTGCCGCTGCTGTTCGCCGCCCTCATCAACCTGCGATGGCGCTCGTGGCGCGGCTGGTTTGAGTCTTCGCTGGTGCCGATCGGCTGGGCGATCCCGGTGGCGGTGCTGCTGACGTACAACTGGTTCGAGATGGGCACGCTGACCGGCTACGACTCGACCAACGAATCGACCGGCTTCGCCTGGGCCTACTTCTACACCAACTGGGAAACGATCCTGCGGCAACTGAGCCTGAACGGGCTGTTCCTGATCTTCCCGATCGCGGTGGCGGGGCTGATCGCGATGTTCTGGTGGAACTGGCGGGCCGCGGTGCTGCTGTGGCTGTGGGTGGGGCCGTGCCTGACGATCTACACGTTCTACTACTGGGCGCCGGACGGGCTTGGCTATCTCCGATTCGTGCTGACGGTGCTGCCGCCGCTATTGGTGGGCGGGTTCTGGGTGATCGCGCACCTGCGCGACCTGCTGCCGGACGAGCCGACGAACGTCCCGGCGTACCTGCTGGTCCTCGTGCTGACCTTCGGCGGCATTACTGCCGGTGTACTGGGGCATTTGGGATTACGGCTGGACCTTCAGGCGCTGAGCGTGGCGATGAAAGGCGAGGCCGCGCTTGTCGATCCTGAGTCCGCCGATCCCGCCGAGCCGCGCTCGATTGTTCAGTCGGTGAAGAGCTACCTCGCGCCTGCGCCAAGCGCCTATGCTTCCGGCGAAGCCCGTCCGGTGTTCTACGCATCGCTGCTGATGCTCGCCGCCTGGGGCGCCGCGGTGGCGGCCTCGGCGCTGTTCGGCCGGTCGATCGTCCCGACGCTGGCGGCAGGCGTGATCGCGTTTCTCAGCATCGCCGTTCAGGCGGATAACAGCTTCAAAGCGCTCGAAAAGGAAAGCCACGAACGCAACGTCCAACTCATCAGCTATAAGTTCCTCGAAAAGTACGTGCCCGATGGCTCGGTGCTGATCTGCCGCGAGGAAGGGCTGCTGCATCACGTTCAGTTCGAGCGGAACCTCGTCGTGTACAACGGAATGACGTTCGACAAGAACTGGGTGAACGGCCGGGTGGATGCGCCGCGCGACAATCCTGATCTCATGGACCCCGTGCGCGGCAAGCAACTGAAAGACGCGCTCAAAGACTTCGACCAGAACGCCCTCAACGAGCAGGCCCGCGCATTGGTGCGCGACGCCCGCAACGCCAATCGGCGCGTCTTCGTGATTGAAACCGTGCCGAACATGAACGAGATGCTGAAGGCGTTCAGGGAGAAAAAGGAAGGCCCCGTCCCCGACTTCGTTCGACGCTACATCAACCGCTCGAAGGACGAGAGCATCAAGGGCGAGCGCATCACGTACTGGAACGTGCCGCAAGTCGTCCGCGACCCCATCCCTCCTCACCGCGGCCGCCGTGACGCGCGGCCGAACTTCCGCGTGGTGACGTGGCAACTGTGGGAGATCAAGGTGTCGTAGATTGTGCCTGGGCGCGCAGTTACGGCAACGCCTGGAATCGGGCCAGCGGGAAGTAAATCCACTCCACCACGCCCACCAGGTTTTCTTTCGGCACGGGTCCGAGATAACGACAATCGAGCGCGAATTTCTGGTTATCGCCGATCATGAAATATTCGTTTGCCTGAAGCGTCAGCGGTTCGTGAACGGCGTACTGGAGTCCGAGGTGGGGTGACGAGCCGGGCGACGCTCCGAACCGGATTTTCGCCGCCTGTGCCGGCGGCGTGACGGCCGCGCCGTTGATGAAAAGCTGGTCCTGGTGAAGTTGGATCGTCTCCCCTGGCAGGCCGACCAGCCGCTTGACGTACAGCACGCGTGGATCGGCGGCCGTCCGAAACACGACGATGTCCCACCGCTGCGGCGCGCGTAGCTTGTTCGCCAGCATTCGATCGGCCGGGTGGATCGCGACGGGCTTGTTGTGGGTCGAAAGTCGCGAGGTGTCAGCTTCATAGCATGAGGTGCAGACGAACGGCGATGAGTCCCCTCCCAGTTCTTCCTGCCTTGCCGCGATGACGGTTTGCCCGTCGCAGGACGGACACACGCCGGACGTCCACGGCCCGCGAATCGACGGGGACATGCTGTGGGTCGGAACCTGGTAGCCCTCGATCAGAAACGGCCGCACGACGCCGAACACGACCCCGACAACGACCATTGTCGCCGCGATCACCGGCAAAGCCGCCTTGGTTGATCGAACGAGGGATAACTGAAACGCGATCGACAGGGCGACGATGATCGCGCCGATTTGCATTGCGAAGCCGGTGATACCAATGGCAATCTCTGCCTGGAACGCTGTCGGCCGGTCGGAGATGATAAGGATTCCAAGGCTGATCAGCAGGTTCAGCATGAAGATCGCCATTGCGACGGCCGTTGATCGTCTCCACCCGTTTCGCTCCGCCTTGGCCCAGGTGGAGCCTGCGCGGACGCCCAGCGTTAGCAAAATGATCTGTAATGCGACGATACTTAAGAAAATAAAAGCTGATCCCAAGTGATCTCCCCTCTTTGTTAGTTCGCCTTGTCGTTCGTGATGTTTCCGTCCCTCGCGACGCCGTGAATGAAAAGTATAGCATAACGTAGCGCGACATCGGCGTGTCAAGAAAACGGTCGTGGCCGGACAAAAACGGCCAC
>JBBCIV010000196.1:0-9992 GCA_037189665.1 Phycisphaerae bacterium
TCAGTTTTAACCAACTGATGGGATAACGCCGCCGCCGCACGATGAGTTCTTATTTTGAAAGGCGTCTCAGCGACGCCGGCGTCGCAAGGCCGCCAATGCCGCGGGCGCGACCACGCCCAGCATCGCGGGTTCGGGGACGGCGGTCACGCTCAGCCAGTTGATCTGGCCGACGCCTGACGCCACGCGCACGTCGATCGCGATCGCGCCGGTCGCGTCGGCGATCACGCTGGAAAACAACGAGGTGTTAGCGACGTTGTTGAAGTAGTTCAGGTCCTGCGTCACGCCGTTGACCGTGAAGCGGGACGCGCCGTTGGTGGTGCCGGTGGCGAACAGTTCGACGTCGTACGCCGCGCCGGGGACGAGCCCGCTGATCTTCAGCCCGCCGACGTCCGACCCGCCCACCGCCCAGCCGTCGCCTTTGGCGGGATTGGAGACGCTGGCGGTCTCCCAGCCGAAAGCGCGGGTCAGCTCCAGGTGAACTCGCGTGCCCTTGCCGTCGACGGTCGAGGCGAACGCCAGGACCGGCGCGCCGACTGAGAGGTGTAAGCCGTAGTTGGTGCTGTTCCAGGTCTGTCCATCGACAAGGCCGGTCACCTTGGTTCCGCCGACGTCGAACTTGATCGTCTCGCCCAACTGCAGGTCGGCGACGGTCTTCTTCTTGGGCAGCAGCCAGTCGTAGACCGCCTGCTGTCCGTAGACCTCACTCCAGATGTTGTGGCCCGAGCCGGGATACTCCGTGTAGCGAAGCGTGCCGTCGTCATAGAAATTGCCGGGGACGGGATAGCTCAGATTCGACAGCCCCTTGGCGTTGCGGATCGCGTTCACGCGGTTGCGAGAGAAACTGACGTTGACCGTGCCGTCGCTGGTGCCGTGATGAATCCAAAGCGGCGTGTCCTTGATCTTGGCCGGCTGAAGCGCGACGCCGTTGTCCGACCCGCAGATGTTCACCGCGCCGGCAAAGATGTGATTGTAGCGCCCGAGCAGGTCCATCGTCCCGCCGCCGCCGAGCGACAGGCCCGTGAGATAGAAGCGGTCGTGGTCAACGTTGTACTGCCGCGTGATCCTGGCGATCTGGTTGGCGACGAGGTCGAGATTGTCAGTCACGCCCCAGCCGGAGTAAACCTGCGGAGCGTAGAGAATGAATCCTTCCGATGCGGCCTTATTAAACAAGTTGTTAATATTACTATTGATCTGCGCACCAGAATTAACCCCGGAATTGGCGCCTGTCTCGCCTAGACCATGGAGGAAGGTGACGACGGCGTACTTCTTGTTGGGGTCGTAATCCTGAGGAACAAACAGCCGGCCGGCCAGATCGTTGGAGTTGGCCTCGACGCCGTTGTTGTAACGGTCGAAGTTGAACTGGATGAACTTGGTCGGGTCCGCCGCCCGCGCGTCGAGCGCCGCGTGACCGCAGACGACCGCACAAACCATCCCTGCCGACAGGAAGGTGACTGATGATTGCATGGAAACCCTCTCTCTCTTTCTTTGATCTCTCGGATCTCTCGCTTCGCGCGTGCGTTGGCGTGATCGTTCCGCTCCGCGTCACCAAATCCGCTCCGTACGGATCGGTCGCGTAACAGTTCCTTTATTTACGCAACAGTTGCACCCATGCCAAGACGAATCTGGCGGACGTTTCATTTTGTCGCAATTGGTGTAGACCGTTGGCGGGAATGGGGTGGCCCGCGATGCTTCGCAAGGGGCTGCTTATCGCGATCAACTGAGATCGACGACGGGCTTCTGCTTGCGGATTTCGAGCACGCCTTCGGTGCTGATTTCTTCGCCCGTCACCTCGGAGCCACTGGAGCTGAGCTTGCCCGCCGACTCGACGACGACGCGTTCGTGGATCATGCCCATCTTGTAGGCAGCCACGATGACGCTGCCGAAGATCACCATGTAGAATCCGACCGCGTACCGCGTTCGCATGTAGACGATCAGCACGCCGCAGATGACGAAGAACAGGGTTAGCGCATAGCTGACGAGCACGGCCTTCTTTACCGACAGACCTCGTTGCACCAACTGATGATGAAAGTGATGCCGATCCGCCGAGAACAAGGGCCGCCTCGCGACGAAGCGCCGGGCGAACGCCAGGCTCGTGTCCAACACCGGCAAGGCGAACATCACCATGCCCGCCAGCAGCCACTTCCCGTCCACCGAGCCCAGCAGGATCATCATCAGCGCGCAGGCAAAGCCGAGGAACATGCTGCCCGTATCGCCCATGAAGATGCTGGCGGGATTGAAGTTGTACGGCACGAACCCCAGCACGCCGCCCAGGAGCGCCAGCGCGATGACGACGCGCAGGCCGTCCATGTTCACGCGGGCCGCCAGCAGGTCGCGGTCGGAGAAGGTGCCCAGCTGGGTTCCGATCACCACCGCCAGAAACAAAAAGCCCGCCGCGATGATGCCCGTCACCCCGCCGCACAGGCCGTCGAGGCCGTCCATCAGGTTCGAGGCGTTGCAGCAGAACACCACCAGGCCGAGCGTGAGCGCCGCGCTGGTGATCCACGTCGCCCACTGCACCACTTCGGGCGCGATGTCCAGCCCGGCTCGAAGCTCCACGCGCAGCAGGATGTTCTTGACGAAGAACCCCGTGATCTCCAGCCCGATGCCCGACGCCAGCAGCACCACGCCCGCCAACAGTTGTCCGATGATCTTCAGCCGCGGGCGGATGTGCGCGATGTCGTCCCACAACCCCAACACCACGATGATGAACGACGCCGCGATGATCGCCAGCGGGACCGAGATGCGATCGTCGAGCGTCGGCTCGATGATGTGCATGCTCGTGAACTGCGTCATGGTCAGCCCCGCCAGCCACCCCATGAACACCGCCACCCCGCCCAGGTACGCCACCGGTTCGCGGTGCAGCTTTCGCACGAGGTCGGGCCTGTCGATGATGCCGTAGTAGATCGCGATCGACCGCATGATCGGCGTGAAGATGAACGCCGCCAGGAACGACGCGTAGAAACACCAGACGTACGGCGCCAGCATCTGGTCCGCCGACGGGATGTTGTGATTGAAGAATACCGGGTTGGTGGTCGGCATAAGTGCTCACTACGCCGCTGTGCACGCATGTATAGCGCCCGCCGCGGTTGCGACCGGCCTCCTCCGCTGGAGCCCGCTCACTTTTTTATATCAGATGCAACGTAACCCCGTATCCGATGTCTGTCCAACGGCGCATTTTCTCGGACCTCACTTTGAATGAGGGTTATAAAACGTCGCAATGGCTCCCTATCGGACGTCAGGATCACGTTGAAAAAGCCGATTCATTTTGCCGACCGGTTTGGGGATCGCTAAGATGCGGCATTCGGAGTTCGGTATTGGTTCGCATCATGCGGGAAGCGACCCTCGATGGCCGTTGGTGAGCGTTCTACAGGTTCTTCGTCAGGATTGGACGGCAAGACGCTGGTCCTCCAGACGGTGGACCTTGCGCAGTTGATCGGACAGACCGTCTCGCTGAAAAAACGCGGCTCGTCGTTCGTCGGCCTGTGCCCGTTTCACAACGAGAAAACCCCTTCGTTTCACGTTCACCCGGATCGGGGGTATTTCCACTGCTTTGGCTGCAAGGCGTCGGGCAACGCGATCGATTTCGTGATGAAGCGAGATCGGATCGAGTTCGTCGAGGCGATGAAGCAGTTGGCGGAGCAGTACAACATTGAGCTGCCGAAGTTCGGCAACAGCAGGGAGGCGAGCAGCCTCCGCCAAACGCTGCTCGACGCCCACTCTGCCGCCGCGACGTATTTCGAGCAGAACCTGCAGCACCCCCAGATCGGCAAGGCGGCGCGGGAATACCTGAGGTCGCGAGGGTTCAACGACGAGACGATCAAGCGGTTTCGCATCGGCGTATCGATCAACGGCTACGACGGGCTGATGAAGTCGCCGCTGATGAGGAAATTCGATCCGCAGGCGCTGATCCAGGGCGGCTTGCTGAAGCGAAACGACGAGCGCGGGAGCGTGTACGACACGTTCCGCGACCGGCTGATGTTTCCGATCCGCGACGAACAAGGCCGCGTGATCGCGTTTGGCGGCCGGGTAATGCCGGGGTCGGACAGCCCGGCGAAGTACCTGAACTCGCCGGAGACGCCCTTGTTCAGCAAATCCAAGGTCGCCTACGGGCTCGACCTGTCGCGCCAGCGCATCGTCGAATCGAAGACGGTCGCGATCGTCGAAGGGTATACGGACGTCGTGATGGCGCACCAGTTCGGCGCCAGCAATGTCGTCTCGGTGCTGGGAACGGCGCTCACCGAACAGCACGTTTCCACCCTGCGGCGGTTCGCTGACCGGATCGTCTTCCTCTTCGATGGTGACGCCGCAGGCGATCTGGCGGTGGAGCGGGCGTTGCAGTTGTTCCTGACCCAGCCGATCGAAATCGGCATCGCCACCCTGCCCGGCGGGATGGACCCGGATGAATACCTTCTCGAGCACGGCCTCGAGGCGTTCGATGCCATGCTGAAGAACGCCGAAGACGCCCTGAACTTCCAGTGGCGTCAACTATTCAAAAAGCTGTCGGCAAGCGAAAACGACCTGACGGCCCGATCGAAGGCGGTCGAAAGCTACCTCGAACAGCTCGCCGCCGCCCGGTCGGGCGGGCCGGTCGATCCGATCCGCTGGGGGTCGATTCTGTCGCGGGTAAGCAAGTTTACGGAAATACCCGTTGACGACTTGAACCGCCGATTCCGCGTACGCCGAAGCGCGCCTGCGGCGTCCTTTCCTCGTCCGGGCACGGTAAAACCGCAGGCGACAGAACCCGTAAAATCGGAAAATTCCGCGCCTTCCCGTTCGGTTCCCGCCGCACGTCGGCAAGCCGAGCGGTGGATTCTGGGCGGGTTGCTGCACGTTCCGGCGGCATGGCAAAAAGTGCAGCAAGTTATTGATTGCACTGAATTTATGACCGAAGAGATTAGGCCGCTTGCGGTCTGGTATTGGGATTATCAACGTCACGAGGGCGCCCCGGTATTAGAGGAATTGATCGCCGCGCTCGATAATGACATGCTAAAATCTTTGGCGATCGAGTTGGCAAGCGAGGTGGAAACGATGAATAATCTCCACCAGACGCTGTCAGATGCGGTGCAATTCGTGCAGCGGGAGAAGGATCGTTCAGTCCGTCAGAAACTTGTGAACGACCTTCGACGTAGTACTCAAGAGCATCAAGATTCGGCGGACGACGTCCTGCGTCGCCTGTCCGAGGCCGCCCGAGCGCGTTCGACGTGAGGTCGAGGCCGCGTAAGGGCCTGTGTCGTTTGTAGTTGTTGGAATCCAGAGTGGGTCCTTCAGGGAGTTTTGAAGAGAAACCGGAGGCGAATGACGTCGGCTTCGATACACGGGCCGGGCGACGTGTGGTGGCGAACCTTTGTCGGGCATGCGATCCAGAGTTGATCCACCGACTGAACTATCTCGCGACCCCGCTTCGATTCGTGGTGTAGATTCGACGTAGGCAATCTTCCGGGATGCCGAACTATCATGGCAAACGCAGTCGCAGAAAAGATCGTTCCCGTTCCGACCACGCAGCTCATCGGCTCGGGGTCGCCTGAGGAAGTCGAACGCCGCATCAACGTGCTGCTGGACATGGGCACGTCGCGCGGGTACCTGACTTACGACGAGCTGAACACCAAGCTCCCAGACGAAGTGGTGGCCCCCGACCGCCTCGACAGCCTGTTGATGACCATCGACGAGATGGGCATCAAGCTGATCGACGACTCGGACATCCACGAGTTCCAGTCGAAGCGCGCCGCCAAGGCGTCCGCCGAGAAGGCCGTCGAGGTGAAGCCGGCCGAGGCCGTCGCGTCGCCGAAGATCAAGGTCAAGGTCGCGCCCCTGAAGCCGACCGCCCCCAAGCCCCCCGCCGAGATCGATCCCGATATCGTCGCGCAGGGCGAGGACGAGGAAGACGATGACGAGGTCGATCTCGAAGCCCTGGCGAAGGAGCTCGCCGAGGCCGGGACCAAGCGCATCGACGACCCGGTGCGCATGTACCTCACGCAGATGGGCGAAATTCCGCTCCTGACCCGCGAAGAGGAAATCTCGCTGGCCAAGAAGATCGAGATCACCCGCAAGATCTTCCGCAGCAAGGTGCTGGAATCCGACTACTGCCTGAACGCCGCCGTCGAGATCCTTCAGCAGGTGGACTCGGGCGACCTTCCGTTCGACCGGACGATGAAGATCAGCACCGACGAAGGCATGGCCGACAAGTCGACCATCGGCCTGCGCATCCCCACCAACCTGAACACAGCCCGCGTCATGCTCGACCGCAACCGTTCCGACTGGGACGCGATGCGGGCCGCCAAATCGAAGAAGGAAGCGGAAGAGTTCCGGGTCGACCTGCGCCGCCGCCGTCGCCGCTGCGTGAAGCTGCTCGAAGAGCTGTCGCTGCGCACCAGCAAGGTCGCGCCGCTGATGAAGAAGCTGTCGAGCATCTCCGGCAAGATGGTCGAGCTTGAGGGCAACATCGAGCAGCTCAAGAAGGTGCGCGATCCGGGCGAAGACCTCGAAGTGTGCAAGCAGGAACTGTCGGGCCTGGAAGACCTGGTCCTCGAGGACGCCGGCAACCTGCACAAGCGCGTCGTCCAGATCCGCAAGATCTACTACAAGTACGAGGACGCCAAGCGCAAGCTGTCCGGCGGCAACCTCCGTCTGGTGGTGTCGATCGCGAAGAAGTACCGCAACCGCGGGCTCTCGTTCCTCGACATCATCCAGGAGGGCAACACCGGCCTGATGCGCGCGGTCGACAAGTACGAGTACCGCCGCGGCTTCAAGTTCAGCACGTACGCGACGTGGTGGATTCGCCAGGCGATCACCCGCGCCATCGCCGACCATGCCCGCACCATCCGCATCCCGGTGCACATGATCGAGACGATGAGCAAGCTGCGCAACATCAGCAAGCTGCTCATGCAGGAGCTCGGCCGCGAGCCCACGATCGAGGAGATCGCCAAGAAGGCGAAGATGTCGGTCTCGGAAACGCGCCGCGTGCTGAAGATCAGCCGTCACCCCATCTCGCTCGACCGCCCGGTCGGCGAGTCGGAAGACAGCTACTTCGGCGACTTCATCGAAGACGAGCGGGCCGAAAACCCCGTCGAGTCGGCGACGCAGGAAATGCTGAAGGACAAGATCGAGCAGGTGCTCAAGACGCTGACCTACCGCGAGCGCGAGATCATCAAGCTCCGCTACGGCATCGGCGACGGCTACACCTACACGCTCGAAGAGGTCGGCCGCATCTTCAAGGTGACGCGCGAACGCGTGCGTCAGGTCGAAGCCAAGGCCATCCGCAAGCTTCAACACCCCGTTCGCGCCCGCAAGCTCGAAGGCTTCCTACCCGGCGGACTGCCGCGGTAAAATTGCAGTGCCCCAATATGCAAAGCGTCGAGGCGTGCCCATCGGGCACGCCTCGATTGTTTTCCCTGGTGATTCTGACTTTCTACGCACAATTGCGTAAAAAGGCGTTTTTTGCGTGGTGAACCACCTTTGCCACGGGTAAATTCTGCGAGTCTTGACGGTCATCTCAGGTGAATCTCCTATTGTAGTCGACGCACCATCGCCGCCCGCGTTGGCGGAAACGCACGATGCCCCGTCAGCACCCGTATCGCAGGCGCCGGCCAAAGTTCAGCCGTACCGATGGATCGTCGGGCCCGTTTTCGACTGGCTTTTCGTCTGCGGCGGCGGCGTGTTGCTGCTGGTGGTGTTCAACATCGCGTTCCTTGGCTGGACGGTGCCCATCACCACGAACGACACCGCGTCGCTGGTGTTGTTGACGTGCCTGTTCCTCAGCCAGCACCTCTTCGCCGACTCGCACAACACTGCGACCTACCTGCGGCTATGGGGCAGCTCGATCGATCGCGAACGATTTGAGTTTCATCGAACCTGGCTCGTCTACATCACGCTCGCGCTGTTCGCGGCCGGGCTGATCTGGCCGGTGGTCGTCAGTTACCTGGTGTTCGCGTACCTGCTGACGGTGTTCTGGCACTACGCGGCGCAGGCGTTCGGGATGGCGTTGATCTACTGCTACAAGCGCGGCTACCGCCTGAGCGTGATCGAAAAGCGGATCTTCAAGGGCTTCATCCTGTGCATGAGCGGGATGGTCATCCTGCGCATGCTGTCGCTGGCGGAATACCGGCCGATCAACTTTTTCGGCGTGCCGATCCCCGGCTGGCCGGTGCTGCCGGAATTCCTCTATCACCTGTCGATGGCGATCACGGCAGTGCTGATGGTCGGGTTCGTCGGCGTTATCGTGCGCAAGCTGGTGATCGAGGGAAAGATGATGCCGCTGCCCTCGATCGCGATCGTGGCGACGGTGGCGCTGCTGGGGCTGTCGAGCGCCAGCGCCAACTCGATGCTCTGGTTCTACGTGCCCGGCTTCTTCCACGGCAGCCAGTACATCGCGGTGAGCCTGGCCTACCGGCTGAAGGAAGAAGGCCTCGGCGAGAACGTCTCCAACCGCCAGATCGCCAAGGTGGTGACCGGGCCGCGCGGGCGGAAGTACCTCGGGCTGGTGATCGTGCTCGGCGGGTTCTTTTACATCGTGATTCCATATTTCTTCGGGCAGCTTGGGTTCAGCTACGCCATCGTCGCGGGACTGACGCTGGCGTGCATCAACTTTCACCACTTCATCACGGATGCCGCCATCTGGCGGATGCGCGATCAGCGTTGCAGGGAAATCCTGATCGCTTGACGGAACGGGGCTTGCGTTTGCCCGGGAAGGCAACATGAAACGGTTGGGACGGAAGGGACAGGCGAGGTCCGCCTTTACGTTGGTGGAACTGCTGATCGTGATCGGCATCATCGGGTTGCTGATCGCCATCATTCTGCCGGCGATCGGCGCGGCGCGGGAGTACGCGCGGCGAACCAAGTGCCTCAGCAATATGCGGCAGGTGGGCTTGGGCCTGCAACTGTACCTGACGGAAAACAACCAGTTCTTCCCGCCCACGCAACACGCGCCGGCCACGCCGGGCGTCGGCTATGGGGGCGTGGTGAACTTCGCCGAGCCAACGGTGTATCGGCAGTATCCGAACTTTCTCGGCTCGCTGACGCCGATGTCGATCAACACGATGGCGTTCAACTGCCCCACCGCCACCGAATCCGCGGCCACGGGCTTTGAGCCGACGGCGTCCAGCGATGCCAGCTACGCCGGCAACGCCGCGATCCTCGGCCGGCGCATCACCGCGATCCAGCGGCCGGGGGAGACCATCTATCTGCAGGAACTTCGCGAGCGGTTCAACACCGCGTTCTACCGGCCGCAGGAGGTGAACGTCGGCACGCTTCAGCAGCCGCAGTGGAAGTACATCTTCTGGCACGGGATGACGACGAACAACGTCAGCGCCCTCTCGTCGCGTCACAAGAACGGCGGCAACGTGCTGTTCGTCGATGGGCACGTGGAATACCGCCGGGGCACGGACCTGACGGCATCCATGTTCGGCCTGACCGCCGGCGGCGGCACCGCGCCGAGCGGATTCACTGCCGGCATGGCAACCGACACGCAGGCGAACGCGCTGGACAAGTTCTACAACCACGAGCACCCGCGCCGCGGCCCGAACTTCGTGACCGCCCCGCCCTATGACAACACCCCCATCGGCGATGGCGGCGGATCGGCCGGCCCAGCGGGTCCGAGCGGACCGAGCGGACCAGCAGGACCGGGTGGGCCAAGTGGTCCCGCGGGTCCAGGCGGACCAAGTGGACCGGCGGGTCCCGGTGGACCGAGCGGGCCGGCGGGACCAGGCGGACCCAGTGGGCCGGCAGGGCCAGGCGGACCGAGTGGGCCGGCGGGTCCCGGTGGACCGAGCGGGCCGGCAGGGCCAGGCGGACCGAGTGGACCGGCGGGTCCCGGTGGGCCAAGCGGACCGGCAGGGCCAGGCGGACCGAGTGGGCCGGCAGGACCCGGTGGACCAAGCGGACCGGCAGGACCCGGGGGACCACGCGGACCGGCAGGGCCATGTGGGCCGGCGGGTCCCGGTGGGCCAAGCGGACCGGCAGGGCCGGGTGGACCGAGTGGGCCGGCGGGTCCCGGTGGG
>JBBCIV010000197.1:0-18325 GCA_037189665.1 Phycisphaerae bacterium
CCCCCCCCCCCCCCCCGCGGCGGTAAACACAGATTCTTGGACTCTCGGGCGCCCTGGCGATCACCGCGCGCCCTCGCGCGATCACCAGGTGTACTTCACGGTATAGGTAACGCGTTTCTCCTCGCCGGGTTTAAGATCGACGGAGAAGTGGATCGTGCGGTGGTCCTGCTTTTCCCACTTGGTGCTGCTGTTGGTGATCTCCCACGTCGCCCAGCGGAAGAGGTTTTCCTTCACGATGACGGTGGCCGGCTGTTCCTTGCGGTTGCGGAGGGTGATCTCGAACGACTCGGTCAGCGTTTTCTGGTCGTGGCTGACCTGGAAGTCGGTCTGCTTCCGTTCGCCGACGATGTCGAACGCCGAGCCCATCTTGATGAGGATTTCCTCGTCCTTGGGCGTGTGCTGGATGACGTCTTCGCCGACGAACTCCATGTTGCCGTCGGCGTCGTCGCGCTTGTAGACGCGCACGCGCCCCGCCGGCAGCGGGATGCCCATGCCCTGCTGCTCGCCGTTTTTGAAGCGGACGTAGAGGTCGACCTTCTTGTTCGACTGCGTGCCGAGGTTGCGGTCGGTCTGCGGGCTGCCCGCGAACCGCCAATGGCGAGCTTCGGGCATGCCGTAGTAGACGAACACCTTCTCGACGGGCACCGCTTCTTTCGGCTCGAACAGTTCGATCTGCTTGGTGCTGTTCTGCTCGATCGTCGTCGGCCGGCCGAGCGTGTAGAGGTGGTATTCGAAGAACGACTTCTCGGTAAAGCCGGCCTGGGCTTCGTCCCTTACGGCGCTGGCCCTTTGCATCATCTGTTCTCTCACGTACCCCTGAGCGGGCTGGATGCGCTGCACGTCGCCGGCCACGAGTTTGAGCGTCGCGTTCGGGTACGACGCGCCGGACTGGTTCAGCATCGTCACCCAACTGGAAACGTCGGCCCTGGTGTCGTCTTCGTTGAGGATGAGCGAGTAGTCCGCCCGCCAGGTGATGCCGTCGGTCTGGTAGCTCACCTCGGCCAGATGTTCGCCGGGGCGCTGGGTGGCGATGTTCCACACCAGCGTGGGCTTGGTGATGAGGTCGGCGGCATCGGCGAGCGCGATGCCGGTGTAGCCGTTGAGGATCCGCACCCCGCCGGCGTCGTCGCGCAGGATGAGGCCGGAATCGGCGCTCAAGAGCGTGCCGCTGATCGTCTCGACCTTGCCGTCGCCGAGCGTGCGTTCGACGATCACCTTTTTATCGACGTACCGCTTGAGCAGCTTTTGGCCGCTGACGAGGTCGTACTCGAAGTTCTGCTCCAGCACGGCGGCGTTGGCGTCGGTGAAGGATCGGAAGCGGACGGTCGTCGGATCGATGCCCGCCGCCACGTCGGTGAAGCGGAGTTCGCCTTGTCCGACCTGCACCTTACGCACGTCGCGCACGACGCCGTAGCCGGGCATCGGCACCTGGTTGCGGTAATACTGGTTCTGCGTCAGCATCTGCACGTACTGCTGCGGATCGAACGTGGCAGGATCGGCGGCGGAATAGACGGTGAGGCTGACGCCAGGGTTGGGATCGGCGGCGAGAAGCGTCGAGGCGAGAGCGAACGAAGCGATGGCGGTTTTCCACATAAAAGCATCTCCTGTACTCAATTAAGACGCTCGGCGAAGCCGAAAGTTCCACATATACTGTTGCGTATATTCCGTCGGCGGAGCGCGTCATGCAATTGCAGGTTATCGTCGTCATGTTGATGTTCTTTGCATCGTTTTCGATCGGGGCGGAGCCGGGAGCGGAGCCGGCGGCGGTGAAGTTGATCGTCGATACGGATATCGCCTCCGACTGCGACGACGCCGGCGCGCTGGCGATGGTGAACGCGCTGGCGGATCGTGGCGAGGCGGAGCTGCTCGCGGTGATGGTCGCGACGGGCGGCCCGTACGGCGCGCCCGCCGCCAGCGCGATCAACGCCTGGTACGGCCGGGATGTGCCGATCGGCACGCTCAAAGACCCCAGGTTCTGGTCCGGCGGCGATCCGTCTCAGCCGTCGGGCGCGTACAACTTCGACCGATATAACCGCGTGCTGGCGGAGAAGTACAGCCCGCCCCTCCGCCACGGCGACGACGCGCCAGACGCGCGGCTGCTGTACCGCAAGATCCTCGCCGCCCAGCCTGACGACAGCGTGGTCATCAACACGCTGGGCGCGCTGATCAACCTCCACCACCTGCTGCAAACACCGCCGGACGAACACAGCCCGCTCGACGGCAAATCGCTGGTGGCAAGAAAGGTGAAACAGCTCGTCGTCTGCGGCGGAAAGAACCCCAAGGGAACCTCGTCCAACTTCAGCAAGGCCAGCGCGGGCCCGTACACCAAGAGCGTGATCGACAACTGGCCGACGCCGATCCTCTTCGTCGGCAACGAGATCGGCGGGCCGATCCTGACCGGCTTCGATCGCGCGGTCACCGCCAACAAGGACCATCCCGCCCGCCTCGCCTATACGATCTTCCATCACGACGACGAGGCCAAGAAGCGCCCCAGTTGGGACCAGGCCGGCGTGCTGGTGGCGGTGCGCGGGTTCGGCAACGTCTACGGCCAGATCGACGTCGGCCATATGACCTGCGACGACAAAGGCATGTCCGAGTGGTCCGGCCAGCCTGCCGAGGGCAAACGGCATGCGTACCTCACCAAGCGCGCGGACGCCGACGCGAAACTGACGGAGATCCTCGAATCATTGATGAACCAGCCGCGGCGAGCGGTCCAGTTGGGACCAGACCGGCCGCGCTAGTGGGAGGAGATCACCGCCACCATCTTCCACGCCCAGCCGAACAGGCCGAAAGGCAGCCAGAAGAGCAGGTGGGCCTTCATCGGGATCATCTTCAGCAGGCGGTACGACGCCTTGCCGGTGATCGCGCAATACAGCCCGCCCCAGAAAGCGATGCAGCAGCCCAGCGCCAGCACGAACGCGAACGGCTGGGTGGTGAAACTGGCGATCCAATGCCCGCGAACGAAGTAGGCGAACGACGTCGTCATCCCGCAGCCGGCGCAGGGAAGGCCGGTGCGGGCCAGAAACTGGCACGGCTGCATGCCGAGTTGCTCATGCGTGCCGACGCCGCGCGCGTCGGGCTCGATCATGGCGGCCGTTATCAGGACGGCGATCGCGCCGACGGCGATCGCCAGCGCGAGGAGGCGTTCCAGCCATGCCATGCGCGGCTGGCCTTCCAGGCGAACGTAGATCGGCGGGGCGAGTTCGGACATCCGGCGGGGAGCTTACTCGCGTCGCCCGACAACGCCAAACGACCGCCCCTCCGTCGCTTTCGGAGGCCCCCCTGTTCAACCACTGCGACAAAACGCGCCGACCCCTGCCCACCCCCTCGGCAACCGCCAGTCAAATAGCGGGCAATGCTGACCGAGTGGGCATCGCGTCCGTCTCCCGAAGAACGTTCATTCGGGGCACCATCAGGCATTCACTGATCGAAGTTCGCGTTTTCCACGCTAGAATCGACGTCCCGTGTAAAATGGGGAAAGCATGATCGCTTATCCCCGGGTCGGGGCATTGCGTTTGCATGGGCTGCTTCCGGAATCGGCAGGCTGCTTAATTCGCAGGCGAGCAATTGGGGCGATGTAATTAAACAGTGAAGCTTTGACGGTTGTATTGACAGGGTCACGAACCCGCAGAAGATGGGTTTTTGGTTCCTGATGGTCGCGGCAGCGGAGCCTCGTCTTAGGGCTCCATTTCGGTGGGTGTCGATATGCGCGTCTTGATGCTGGGATGGGAATTCCCGCCGTTCATCAGCGGTGGCTTGGGCACGGCCTGCTACGGGCTGACCAAGGCCATGAGCGCCATCGGCACGGACGTGATGTTCGTCCTCCCGCGGCCGGTCACCAGCCCATTCAGCACGCACGTGAAGCTCGTCAGCCCGCCCCAAGGCACGCCCGAGGCCACGCCGGCGACCGAATTTCGGATGGACGACTTCGAGCACGTCACCTTCCGAACCGTCAACGCGGCGCTGAACCCGTATCAGACCGCGGTCGAATATCAGGAGCTGGCCGAAGCCCAGCGTGCGGCGCGCGAGCTGTCGGCCGCGTCAACGAAAGATTCCACCGGCCAGGTGAACGCTTCCGTTCCCGTCGCGGCGGGCGGTGGCGGCACCAACTACAACGGCGACCTCTTCGCCGAAGTGCAGCGGTACGCCGCGCTGGCGACCGAGATCGCCCGCAACGAGGATTTCGACGTCGTCCACGCCCACGACTGGATGACCTTCCCCGCGGGCCTCGCAGTGGCGGGCATGAAGGGCAAACCGCTGGTCGTCCACGTCCATTCCACCGAGTTCGACCGTTCGGGCGTCCACGTCGATCATCGCATCTACGATATCGAGCGTCGCGGCGTGCACGGGGCGCTGAAGGTGATCGCCGTCAGCCACTACACCAAGAACGCCGTGGCCCACCACTACGGCGTCGATCCGAACAAGGTCGACGTCGTCTACAACGCCGTCGAGCTGAACGGCAACGGGCATTTCGACGCCGAGAAGTATTCGATCAAGCGCGACGAGAAAATCGTGCTGTTCCTCGGCCGCATCACGATGCAAAAGGGCCCGGAATACTTCCTGGCGGCGGCGAAGAAGGTGCTGGAGGTCATGGAGAACGTGAAGTTCGTCATGGCCGGCTCCGGCGATATGATCCGCCGCACCATCGAGCTCGCCGCCGGCATGGGCATCGGACACAAGGTGCTGTTCACCGGCTTCCTGCGCGGCGGCGACGTCGAGCGCGTCTTCAAGATGGCCGACCTGTACGTGATGCCCAGCGTGAGCGAGCCGTTCGGCATCGCCCCGCTGGAGGCCATCGCCAACGACGTGCCGGTGCTGATCAGCAAGCAATCGGGCGTCAGCGAGGTGCTTCAGCACGCGTTGAAAGTCGATTTCTGGGACATCAACGAGATGGCGAACAAGATCATCGCCGTCCTCCGCCACCCGCCGCTGTCGCGCACGCTTCGCGAACAGGGCAGCTTCGAGGTCCGCAAGATGAGCTGGACGGACTCCGCCCGCGCCTGCGTCGGCGTCTACGAACAGGCGATGGCGGGGATGCGTTGAGGCATAATGCCTAACTAATACCGGCAATTCCGCCTCGCATATGGCGATTTAAGATTCTTCTGTATGTGGGGCTTGTTCAGACGCTAAGCTCTGCCCTCATGCGAGCCAAGAGCGACGTTCTTGTGCTGTGCGGCGGACTCGCCCTCTGCGGAGTGGCGTGCACCGCCGCGCCGAGTGCGGGCGCCATCACTGTTTTAGGCGTTCTTGCCAGCGTTACCGCCGGGTTCGCAAAAGATCTAATCCCCAACATCACTGCAGATCTGTTTTCGCGATTCGCCGATCGGGTGAAAGACCGCTTGGAGAACTCTGACAAGGCGGCCCACAACCACGATCTGCGCGAACTCGTGATTTTGGCCATCGAGAATGTCATTCTTGAATCGATGCAAGGCACCGACCTGGCGCGAGAGGGGTACCGTCGCCTCCGCTACTTCTCCGATGGCATCCGCGGCCGAGTTGAACGAGCGGCCGCCGATCCGCGTTTTATCGATATCTGGGAAAAGAATATTGTCCCAGAGTTCTTTCTATCCGAAAAAGGTGACTTATCTGAAGTAAAGGCGCTCACACCAGAACTCTGGAAGTCGTTTCTCAACGAGATCGATTACGCTGATTTATCTGAACAGGAACGACTCGCGCTGGATTTGGCGGCGAACGCCCTTCACTCAGATTTTCCCCGTTATCTCGCCGACTCTTACCGCAAGTCGTTGGCGCGTCATCCACACCTCTACGTCGCCCTCCAGACGGCCATCCTGCAAGAGATATGGCGCGCGGTAGAGGAGACCCGTTTAACGTCAAAAAGCATAACCCAAACGCAATCGAACCTTTCAAAGCAGTTGAAGGAGTTGTGCACAACCATTAGGAAGTGGAATCCCGAGCGCTTTGAAGAAGCGATCACCGAACTCCGGGTACTCGGCTACACCGTGGAGTGGCTCCTGCGAGAGACGCACAGCCATGTCTACACGATCCGTAAGCAAGTTCACGACCTGCATCGCCATTTCATCCATCCGGCGACGTCGCAATTGCACGTCAGCGTAACTGACAGGACGGCCGTAAGATCAAAGTGGGCATTTGACCTGCAAGTTCTTGCAGACCGAGGTCATTGCCTGCGTAATTCCATAACAAAGGAATATCTCCTTCAAAGTCGCTGCAAGGGCGATCGACCGTCGCCTTTTCACGTCACCGTATGGCAACAATGGCTGGAAAGCGTTTATCAGATCGAAGCACGGGAGATGTTGCATCGAACGAAGGCACTTCGACTGGCTGGGTTGCAACAGGTGCGTGCCTATGCTGAACATCACCCCCTTTACGTAGGCCGGGCCGGAGATCATCCAATTATTAGTGGATCCAGTCTTCAAATTGCCTCCGGAAGTGATCGATACGGGATCGGCAGCGGCATTTCGGTCGTGAACGGCTTAACTTCGAACAGCCGGCCGCTTCGTTTTGCGTTGTCGCCGGCACACCTGGGCTCGGCGATGTTGCTCTACTATCTGAAATTCGCCCGCCAACAGCCGATCGAGATTGTCTTCTCGGCTGCGCACTCCGTGGAGTTGGCAAGGCGTGCCGTGGATAACTCCTTTAGCACGCCAATTGACTGTCTCACGCTGACACTTGGAACCGCCGCGTTTCTGCTGCAGCATGGAAACCTCGCTTCGTTCACGCCACACATGATCTTGCCACCGATGAGCCACGGCGTCGTCGGACCAGTAAAATCAATGGAGGGCGATCTGCATTGCTACGCGTTCATGGACGATCCGCCGGCGTCCGAGGCGTTCATCTTCCACGATATGGCACAGTCTGGGAAACTACAGACCGATAGAGCTGCTCATGCACACATCGAGCCGGACGAGACCACAGCACTGCTTGCCGAAGGGCAAAAAGATCTTCGGGCGATCATCGGCTTTCCTCATTATCACTTGCAACGACAGTTCAACCAATGCCAAGTATTGAACGAACCTTTAAGCGACGAGTCATGCCGCGATATTGTGCTGTTTGTTCGCAAGGACCTCCTCGATAACCCTCAAATCGCGCGTTCAATCAGCATATCGCTGCGCGACGCATGGCTCAGCCTTTGCGAACAAGCTGCACTTCGTGATTCGCTAGTGCGACTGCTCCTGCTCGATCGCGACTACCTTCGGCTTGTCGCTCGCTGTGCAGGAATGCATTACCTTCAACTAGAAGAATGCTAAAATCCGAAATTTCATAAATGATCGCGAAAATAAGAATTGCCACCATGAATGATATCCCTGACTGTGTGGCTATGGAGAAGCTGCTCAGCGAAAGCCAACCGACGGCCGCCACCGAAGGATTCTTGCTGTCAGGCGGATCGACACCCGAGGGCTACCAAGCCGCGATCGCCGAAGGTTCTGTGTGCGTAGCGGAAGCACAAGGCCATTTTGTCGGCTTCTGCATGCTTCTGGCACCGCAGAACCAACACTTGCAAACAGTATTAGCAAAACGCCATCGTTTTCAGCTTGATGGAGTTACGGATATTTTTGACGGCCGGCAGCTCGCTTGGATAGCGAAGGTGGCTGTATCACCTGCTTATCGACGTTGCGGGATCGGCACATCATTCTATCGATGGCAGTTTGCTCATTTTTCATCGACACATTTTGCCACCACTACCGTCGCAGCGCCGTTATTCAATGAAGTCTCACATCGTTTCCATGCGGCAATGAAATTTCTGCCGATCGGAACGGTATACCTCGGCGACCGAGGAACGCTAAAGGAAGTACGCTGCACACTCTGGTACAAGCCGCCGCAAGCTTCAGTTGGCTTGAACGATGAATGCATATAGGCTCGATATCGATTCACCGAATGACGGGACAACTTCGGCGCATGAGATAAGGTACTTTTATCTATTAATGACCTGTGCCCGTGCATGCGCTTCTCACCCCGCCGCGGGCTGGGTGGAGGGCGTCGCGGGGGCGGCAGGGGTGAGGCCCCATGCCGCCGGGGTCCACAGCGGGGCCGACAGGCGCAGGCCGCGGCAGACGATGTTCACATGCTCCCTGATCTTCTTCAGGTTTTCCGGCGTGTTCTCGACGTGATGCGCGAACCACAGTTCGCTGCTGGTCTTGTAGTCGACGATCATGAAGAACGGCGGGTTCACCTTCGTGTTGCTCACGAGCACGTCCGCCAGCGGCTTGGCGGGAAGCTGGTCGACCGCCGGCAGCGTCAGCAGCTTGGCGAAAATGAAGACGCGCTTCGCGTCTGGCGCGGGACGCACTGAAAAGTCGAACTTCCAGCCGTCGCTCTCGGTGAAGGCGATCAGAAGCGTATCTTCGGCGTGACGCTTCGGATCAAAACCGGCGTTCTTCAGCGCCTCCTCGGCCGCATCGCGCGTCGCCAGCACTTCGGCGGCCGGCGTCGTCTGCGACCAGGCGAGGGGGCTGATCGTCAACACGATCGTCGCAACGGCAACCGCGAAAACAACGCCGCTTCGGACGAATCCGTACGCGTTCATAACCTTCTCCTGTGATGGGCTTGCAGCTACAGCGACGCGCTTTTTGTCGCAGCTGCGACGCAGGCGTCGCGGCTACAACATTCGGTTCGTTGCTCTAAGGGAGGAGATCTGAAGTAACGCCCTCCCCGACCACTCGCATGCTAACCACGCCCAGGCGACGCCACAACGATTTTCCGGCAACCGTCACACCACATCCGGCAGGAAACGGGCCGCTTCAGAAACCGAGTAGTGGGTTGGCCAATTTGCCCGAACCGAACGCCACGTCGCGCAGCTGCGCCAGCGTCCGACGGACCGCGGCGAGCTGGCAGGAGACCTCGGCGTACTCGTTCTTCGCGGAATGGTGTTCCACGCCGAACGCGCCGTGATAGCCGGCGTCGAGCAGAATTTGGATCGCCGAGGCCAGCCGCGTTTCGGTGGTCTTCTGATCGATATGCGTGTGCATGGCGTAGGGCGCAAGCGCCCGGTCGAACTCGTCGGGCGTCATCTCGTTGGGCTTGCCCATGTGCAGCAGCACGCCGTACGCCGGCGAATCGACGGCCTTGGCAAGCCGTACCTGGTTGTCGGAATAGTTGTCCGCGCCCCAGTGCGTCTCCGGGCCGATGCGATAGCCGCGATCGTGCGCGCGCTTCGCCCACCTGCGAAACTGGGCCGCGATGGCGTCGAACTGCTCGGCCGTCCAATGGCGGTCGCGCCCGCCGGTATCGATGCGGATCGTGCGGGCGCCCAGTTGCTCGGCGGCGGCGATGTGCTGCTCGGCAAGCTCGAGGTGCTTCGCGCGCGTCGCGGGATCGTCTTCCCATACGTGACAGCCGTCGGCGTGGTAGTTCACGAGCGTGAGCCCGCGCTCGCGGATCGCCACCGCCACCCGATCGACGAACGCCGGCTGCAGGTATGCCGCCGGGTCCGAGCCGAGCAGCCCGCACCAGAGGTCGGCAGTGTCGAGGTGGTAACGATATCGGCACGACTCGAGATAGCCGAACACGTTCATCGCGCCGGACTGAACGAGGCCGTGAAACGAATAACCTGCAATGGAAATGCTCATGAAGCCTCCGATCCTACCTCGCAAACCGCGCGCGAGAGGGGAATTACCATATCAGTTTCCGAAAACTGATATGATAATGATTTGACACCCTCGCGCCTGCCGTGAAACACTTCACGCCATGCCGACCATCAGCTTCATCACCGCGAACTACGTCGCGCGGGCCAGGCAGTACGACGGAAACGAGGACTGGGGCTATCACGACCGCGCGACGCGCAACAGCATGTCGCTGGCGTCGTGGAACGACGTGCTGATCGACATCAAGAACGCCGGCTTCCTCGCCGCCGACCTGTGGATGGCGCATTGCGATCCGTCGACGCACACCACGCAGTATCGCGATGCGCTGGTCGCGACGTGCGCCGAGAACAACCTGCGGCTCGCCAGCTACGCCGGCGGACTGTTCGCGAACGAGCCGCGCGACGCGGATCGCGCCGTCGCGTGGGTGCGGTCGCTCGGCATCGACACCTTCGCCGGCGGGCTGTGGGGCAAGCTGGCGGACGCGAACTTCGCGCCGGCGATGAACGACCTGTTCGCGCAACATGGCGTGCGGTGGGCCTACGAGAATCACCCCGAGAAATCCGTCGAGGAGATCCTCCGCAAGATCGACGGCGGCAAGCGCCGAAACATCGGCGTGGCGCTGGATACCGGCTGGTGCGGCACGCAAGGCATGGACGCGCTGGACGCCGTCAAGCGGCTTCGCGAACACCTGTTCCTGCTCCACCTGAAGGACGTCAAAGCCCCCGGCCGACACGACACCTGCACGCTCGGCGACGGCGTGGTGGGCATCGAGCCGATCGTCCGTTACCTGAAGGAAACGGGCTTCGACGGCACGATCTGCATCGAACACGAACCCTACGATCATGACCCGACGGAAGACGTGATCGAATCGCTGAAACGCGTGGAAGCATGGCTGGCGTAGGGCGCGCCGGAACGCGCGAGTGCGCACATCGCGCGTGTGTCGTATGCTCCTCCCCCTCCGTGGGAAAGCCGGGTGGGGGCCGGCGCGCGTTGTAAAACATGCCCCCCTCCTGACCTCCCCCGGCGGGGGAGGAACCGGCAATCCGTGAGACATGCTCTTTCTGACCCGGAGGCCAACCGAGGACGTGGATTACTCCACGACGCTCGCGCCGTCGGTCGCGTTGGTGGCGAAGACGACGGGGTCGATCTTGAATCGAGACTGGTAGGCCTGTCGGATCTCGTCCATGAACGCCTCGGCGAACCGCGGCTGGACCGCGGTCACCGTGCAGCCGCCGAAGCCGCCGCCGGTCATGCGCGAGCCGTAGACGCCCTTCATCTTCGTGGCCTGTTCGACGAGGTAGTCGAGTTCGGGCACGCTCACCTCGTAGTCGTCGCGGAGCGAGTTGTGGCTGGCGATCATGAGCTGGCCGGCCTGTTCGTACTGCTGCGATTTCAGGTGCTCGGCGAACTTCAGGCAGCGGTCGTTCTCGCCCACCACGTGCCGGGCACGGCGGAAGACGACGTCGCTCAGCCCGGTGCGGGCGGCGTTCACCTGGTCGAGCGTCACGTCGCGAAGCGCCTTGACCGCGGGATTGGCCTTCTGGAAGAACGCGACCGCCTCCTCGCACTGGTGGCGTCGCTCGGCGTACTCGCCGCCGGACAGCTCGTGCTTCACCATGGAGTTGACGATGATGATGGTGAGGTCGTTCGGATCGATCGGGACGAACTGCTTGGAGTTGTCGCGGCAGTCGAGCAGCATCGCATGGCCGGCCTTGCCGGAGGTGACGATGGTCTGGTCCATGATGCCGCAGGGCACGTCGGCGTACTCGTGCTCGGCTTTCTGGGTGAGCAGCGCGATCGACGGCTCGTCCATATCTTCGCCCGCCAGCGTGAGCATCGCGCGCGTCGTGCCCACCTCCATCGCCGCCGAGCTGCTGAGCCCGCCGCCCATGGGCAGGGTGTTGACGATCAGGCAGTCCATGCCCACCAGCGGCACGCCCTTGTTGAGCAGTAGCGCGATCGGCCCGCGGACGTAGTTGCCCCACTTCGGCTCGCCTTTGGTGATGGCGCCCGACAGCGATATTTCCACCGCCGATCCCGGGAAGAGCGAGGATTTCACGACCACCTTGCCATCGGCGCGGGCGCGGCAGACGAAGAACACCTGCGGCTCGATCGCCATGGGAAAGACGAAGCCGTCGTTGTAGTCGGTGTGCTCGCCGATCAGGTTCACCCGGCCGGGCGCGCGGATGACGTGGGCGCGGCCGTTCGAGCCATACTGACGGGCAAACTCGGCTTTCAACTGGGCGGTATTCATAGAGCGGGAAAGTCTAGAATAAACGCCGGCGACCGGCAATCGATGCCGGCGCTCCCCTCCGCTCCCCCGCCTGCGGCATTGCTGCTATATTCGCCGGCGATGACCCCACGTTTCATCGTTTTCGACGGCAACGAAGGCTGCGGCAAATCCACGCAGGCGAGGTTGCTCCAGCAGCACCTGGAAAGCCAGGGGATCGACTCCATCCTCGTGCGCGATCCCGGCACGACGCGCATCGGCGAGCTGATCCGCGGCATCCTGCTGAACCCCGACCATGACGAGATGGCGATGCGCTGCGAAATGCTGCTCTACATGGCGGCGAGGGCGCAGATGATGAAGGAGGTCATCCAGCCGGCGCTCGATGCTGGGAAGTGGGTCATCAGCGACCGCTTCGTCAGCAGCACGCTTGCCTATCAGCTTGGCGGCGACGGGCTGACGGCGGACGAGATCAAGGCCGTCGCCGACATCGCGATCGGCGGGCGCTGGCCGGAGTTGACGCTGATCCTTGATATGCCCGTCGAGCGATCCATCGCGCGCGTACGGCGCGCCAAAGACCGCATCGAGCAACGCCCCATCGAGTACCACGCGATGGTGCGCCAGAACTTCCTCCAGCAGGCGAAGGCCCACTCCCAGCGGTATCGCATCATCAACGCTGACCGTGAGCCGGAAACCGTTCGACAGGACGTGATTCAGACCGTTCTAGGCGACTGATTTCAACGATCGTAAATATTTTTAAAATAAACACTTGATCTCAAACTGAAGGCTTCATTCTGAAACAGAAACAGTTTCAGCAACATTTTCTTTCATTTTTAGTCTGATGGGATTACATTGCTTCCCGCTATTCAGTTGGCCTATTCATTCCAGTGTTGTTCCGTCACGTTTTGCCTCGGAGGAAAAAATGGAAGCTCGGACCTTTGGCCGGTCGTCCGGCGCGGTGTTGGGTGTGGCGGCGTTGGCGCTCGTCGGATCGGGAGCGTCGGGTGTACAGGCGATGTCGCTGGAAGTGGAGCGGATCGCGTCGGGGCTGAGCAACCCGCTCTTCGTCGGATCGCCGCAGGGAGACGATCGACTGTTCATCGTGGAAAAAGGCGGGGCGATCAAAATTCGCCAGACGGACGGATCGATCGCGCCGTTCTTAAACTTGTCATCATCGGTGGCGACGCAGGGCGAGCGCGGGCTGCTGGGCCTGACGTTCGACCCCAACTACGCCACCAATGGCCGGTTCTACGTCAACTACATCGACAGCACGAGTTTCGACACGATCGTCGCCAGCTATACCGTCGCGGGCGACCCGCTCACGAGCACGACGGTGGACCTCGCCAGCCGCAAGGGCGTGATCCGCATCGCCCAGCCGAGCGGAAGCGTGAACCACAAGTCGGGTTGGATGGGCTTCCGCCCGGGCGACAACGACAACCTCTACATCGCCGTCGGCGACGCCGAACACGGCCCGAACGCCCAGAATGACGCCCTTCTGCTCGGCAAGATGCTCCGCATCAACCCCGATGAAACCGGCGCTGACGCCGACAGCAACTACGCCATCCCCGCCGGCAACCCGTTCGTCGGCGACGATGGCAAGCGAGACGAGATCTGGGCGAGCGGGCTTCGGAATCCGTTCCGCAACAGCTTCGACCGCGCGACCGGCGATTTCTACATCGCCGACGTCGGCGCGAGCACGCGCGAAGAGCTGAACCTCGAACTCGCCGGCGCAGGCGGCGGGCAGAACTACGGCTGGGACGTGCGCGAAGGCCGCGGCCAACAGGGCTGGCCGCCCGGAAGCGGAACCGTCGGCAGTTTCACCGAGCCCGTCTACGACTACGACCGCGCGCGAGGCGATCAGTCGATCACCGGCGGTTACGTCTACCGCGGCTCGATGGTGCCCGAGCTGTACGGAAAATACATCTTCGGCGATTTTCTGAGCGGCAGGCTGTTCGTCCTCGATCCCGACGATCTCAAAGCCCCCGGCGGCGTGCCGATCAACGAGGCCGAGCTCGTCACTCCCATCGCCGCGCCGGGACTGGATGTGAGGTGGATCTCCTCCTTCGGCGAGGGCGCCAACGGCGAACTCTACATCGTCGATTACCTGGGCGGCGAGGTGTTCGCGATCGTGCCCGAACCACACGTCCTGGGGCTGGCGGGGATCGCCGCGATGTTCCTGCGCCGCCGGCGGGCAAAAACCTGATCCTGTGACCAGGCAATCCAACGGCAATCGCATGCCCGCCGTGGTAATATTGAACGCGCGGAAGGCGGGACAGGAAGTGCCCCCTTCCGCGCGAAACTTTTCCGGTCATGCCGCGTCTAAAGAACCACCGGAGACACACGGCCATGCGATATCTGTTCTACCTCGCCATCCCTCTGACCTGCATCGGACTGGCCACGCTGTTCAGCCTCGCCAAACAGGCGCCGCCGACCACCCGGCCAGCGCTGACGCCCGGGCTGGAAATCCAACCCGAACAAACGTCGATCCGCGCCGGCCAACGCGAGTTCAAATTCAAGCTCAAGTTCAGCAATCCGAACGACGTTCCGCTGACGATCGTCCGCCCCATCGACGGCTGCGATGTCGGCTGGCGATTCGCGAACTACGAGTGGACCGCCACCGATTCGGCGGGCAAGGCCCTCCAGAAACAAGCCGCGTTCCGCTGCGGGAACACGAACGCATTGGTTGTGGAGGACTTCATACAAATCCCCGCCGGCGAATCGGTCACGCTCGGCAGCGGCTTTCTGATGCCGCCCACCATCGCATTTCCGATGGGCGAACCCGGCAAGGTGAAGTTAACCCTCACCTACACCTGCGACCCTGCTCGACCAAACGATAACGGCTTGCCGCTGGGCGACCCCGAAGACGGCACCGATGTCCTTCGCAAACGGGCATGGGCTGGCGCGGTGACCAGCGCCGAAGTCGAGCTCACCGTCCTTGCGCCATAACCAGGGCATCGCTCAACGATCGAGCGCCAGGAACATCATCAGCAAGTCGACATGCCCGCCATCCCCTCGGCGAAACCCATTGGGGATCGTTCCGACGATCCGAAATCCCAGGCTCGTCCATAGTTTTACGGCAGGCGTGTTGGTGGAAACCACCGCGTTGAACTGGATGGCGCGATAGCCACGACGGCGGGCCTCGTCGATCGAATGCTGCCCGAGCCGCCGCCCGACGCCGTGACCGCGCGTGTCGGGATCGACCCAGTACGTGCCGTTGGCAATGTGGCCGCCGCGCTGCGGCTGGTTTGGCTTCATCACGTACGCCCCCGCCACCCGTCCGTCCAGTTCAGCGGTAAACGTGAACTCGTAGCTCGCGATGTACTTTTGAAGCGTCTCGGGCGTGAACGGCAACTCGAATACGAACGCATCGCCGGCGGCGACGATGCCGTTCATGATGTCGGTCAGGCGGGGCAGATCGGCCTGGGCAAATGGGCGGATGATCATTTTCGCGCGCTCCGCGGTTTGAAAGTCGGGCCGATCCGTGTTCATCTGTCATCGGTGATCGACCTGTTCTCCCATATTCTGGACCAGCGCGAGCCGATCGACCAGATCCTGCGCGCCTATCAAAACCAGCGCCTGCCGCACGGCGTCATCTTCGCCGGCCCGGTCGGCGTGGGGAAGGCCACCACCGCCCGCGCGCTGGCGAAATTATTCCTCTGCGATGAAGGCGAAGATCCATACGCCATGGGCCTGATCGACGCCGGCACGCACCCGGACTACCACGTCATCACCAAGGAACTCGTCCGCCTGACGAGCAAGACCAGCAAGGCGACGACGCTGTCGATCGACGTGGTGCGCGATCACCTGGTGACGCCGGCCATGAAGAAGACCGTCACCGGCAAGGGCAAGGTATTCGTCGTCGAGGAGGCCGACCTCATGCAGTCGGCGGCGCAGAACTCGATCCTCAAAACTCTCGAAGAGCCGGCGGGGCGGACGCTGATCGTCCTGCTCACGCCCAGGCCCGACGACCTGCTGCCGACGATCCGCTCGCGCGCGCAGGTGTTCCGCTTCGGTCAACTGTCAGACAAAACCGTCTTCAATCAGTTGAAGCTCAAGGGCCACGATCCGAAGACCGCCGAGAACGCCACGCGGTTGGCGGACGGTTCGCTGGGGATCGCGTTGCGGTGGATCGAAGACGGCGTGGTGGATCAGGCGCGCGACCTGCAATCGCACCTCGACGGCCTGATGATGGGCCGCCCCACCGCCGACCTCGCCGACTGGCTGAAGGCCGCGTCCGACGCCTACGCCGCCAGGCAGATCGAGAAGGACGAGCTCGCCAGCAAGGACAACGCGACGCGCGCCGGCATCGGCGTTTACCTGAGCCTGGCGGCCCGGCATTTCCGCGCAGCACTGCGAACGACGAACGACGAAGACCGCCTCGAAAGGCTCTGCCAGGCGATCGATCACGTGAACCGATGCGAGCTATACCTGGACGGAAACGTCAATATCCAGCTCGCCCTGCAGCAACTAAATGCAGCGCTGAACGACCTCTACGCCGCTGCTAGCGCCGCCCGGCCCTGAATTAGCGGACGCGCGCAACGCATGGCATTAAGTTGGGGGATTTCCCGCCCGATACAAAGGAAGATGAGAGGGATCGTCTACAGAGAACGCGTCTTGGCATTTCTTCACGAGCAGTGGAGGGCTGCGCTTCTGGCGGGCTTCATCGCGGTGATGATGGTGATCGCCATCGCGAAACCCGGCTCGGAAGCGACGCACGCCGCGTTGATGAACGTCGGCCAGTTCGTCGGGCCGTTGATCGCGATCCTCTGGTTCCTCCCCGGCGCACGAAAGAAGGTGGACGGCCAGCGCGTGCTCACCACCAGCGCGATCTGCCTGCTGATCGGCGCAGGTGGGTTTGTCGTCGGACAATCGATCTGGACGTTTTACGAAGTGATCCTGGACATCGAGTCGCCGTTTCCGTCGTGGGCGGACGCGGCGTTCGTGACGGCATACGCGTTCCTGTTCTTCGGCGTGCTGAAGCTGCCGTCCCGGCCGATTCCGGTGCTGGCGCGGTGGCGCATCCTGCTGGACAGCTTCACCTCGATGGCGGCCCTGGTGACGTTCAGCTGGTACTTCATCCTCGCGCCGCAGTTGGCGCAGGGAAGCCAATCGGTGCTGGGCAAGATATTGGGGATGTTCTATCCGCTGGCGGACCTGGCGCTGTTGTTCTGCGTGATGATGGTGGCCGGCGGTCGGTCGAAGCCCGCGATGCGACGGGGCGTCATCACCCTTTCGATCGGCCTGCTGTGCATCATCTCGATCGACACGGCGTTCGCGGTCGCGACGCTGCACAACCTGTATTCGACCGGCGGCATGCTCGACCTGCTGTGGCCGCTGGGCTACATGCTGATCGGACATGGGGCGTGGCAGCTTCGCGAGGCCGCCCGTCGCGAGCGTGCTGCCGGCGTGGTCGTCGAAGATGCGAACGGCGGCCAGCAGGGCCCGTCGCTGTGGCAATCGCTTCTGCCGTACGCCTTCATGCCGCCGGCGATCGCGTTGCTGTGCTTTGTGTACGGCGTGGGCGGATGGGAATGGCGCAGCTGGGGCGTCTACGGCGGCGCGGCGGTGCTGATGATGCTGGTGCTGGCTCGGCAGTTCTTCGTCGTATGCGAAAACGAACGTCTGTATCGCCGGCTCGAAGACCTTCACGAACAACTCAAGCAAAGCCACAAACAACTAGCCGAGCTGAACCGCCAGTTGCAGTTGATGGCGACGACGGACGGCCTCACGCAATTGCCCAACCGGCGCGGCCTTCAGGAACGGCTGTCGAAGGAGAGCGCCCGCGTCGGCCCTGACGGCGAAACGATGTCGGTGCTGATGATCGACGTCGACCACTTCAAGAAGCTGAACGACACCCACGGCCATCTCGTCGGCGACGAGGTACTCAAGACCATCGCCGCGATCCTGAAAGCTTCCGTGCGCGGCTCCGACCTCGCCGCCCGCTATGGCGGGGAGGAGTTCGTCATCGTGCTACCCGACGCCGGCATAGACGAGGCCATGGCCATCGGCGAACGCATCCGCCAGGCCGTTGCTGAACATCGATTCGACCACGGATCGGTCACCGCCAGCATCGGCGTGGCTTGCGGGATTACGTCGTCGGTCAAAACCGAAGCCCTCCTCCGCGCCGCCGACGCCGCGCTCTACCGTTCCAAATGGTCCGGCCGCAACCGCGTCACCTGCGCCGAACCCCACCTTGCGGCAGCATAAACGATCTCGCGCAGCCCCCCCCCATTCCGATCATCACCGCCGCAGCCACAGATTTTTCGTCATCGGTTTTCACGCTCCTCCAATAACCGACAAACCAACGCTCTGCTCTTCTCACCACCCTCGGTACACCGCAAAACAACTCGCCCCCTCCATTCCAATGTTCTCAAGAACATTGGAATGGAGAGGATTCGATGCGTTCTGCTGTGAGTAGCTGCTTCTTCGATAAGAAGCCGGCCCTCGGAAGCATCCTCCCAGCGTATGCCGCGCGTAGTTGAGGGAGGCCGCGATCGTAGAAGGAGATGTGAAAGATGTTCAGGCCAGCCGGGGGAGA
>JBBCIV010000198.1:0-17944 GCA_037189665.1 Phycisphaerae bacterium
CGAACGATATATGGGCAAAGAACAGGTCGCCCACGACCTGAGCGCCCACGGCCAACACCGAGGCGATCACGAGCCCCAATATGCCACGGTGTAATCCGATCCAGCCCGATTCACGTGATGGTTTCGTTCTCATCGCGAAACCTCCTTTCATATAGACCGGGGTGTTGCGCGTTTGTCGTGACAAACGCGCAGCGCGCAGGAGAATTCTTCGGAAATTTCTTAAAAATGTTCGAGCGCAACCCCAATTCTCCCTCCGATTCCGGCCGATTAGGGTGGGATCAGCAAACGGAAAGGATGCCGCGCATGCCGATCTCCGCGACGGGGGTTTCGAGGCCGCAGAAGCTGCTGTTCCTGCGGAAGTTCATCAAGCACGGCAAGCGGGTCGCCAGCGTCGCGCCGTCGAGCCGGTCGCTCGCGCGGGCGATGTGCAGGCATGTGAATCCGAACGCGCCGCAGACGATCGTCGAGCTCGGCGCGGGCACCGGCGCGGTGACGATCGAGGTCGCGAAGCGCATGCACCCGGAAAGCCGGCTGATCGCGATCGAGATCGACCCGTCGTTCGCCGACCACCTTCGCCATGCCTGTCCTGCCGCCGAGGTGATCGTCGCGGACGTGAAGACGCTGCCGCGCACGCTCGGGGACGCCGGCGTCGCCACGTTCGACCTGCTGCTCAACGGCCTGCCCACGCCCAGCCTGCCGAGGTCGCTCAACCGCGTCATCCTCGACACCTTCGCCTCCCTCGCGCCCGCCGACGCGGTCGTCAGTCAACTGACGGTCATGCCGTGGGTCTACAAGCCAATGTACGCCCGCGTGTTCGACGACGTCCGCTTCAACCTCGTCCTCCGAAACACCCCGCCCGGCGGCGTGTATCACTGCTCCGCCCTTCGCGCCGACTGGCGCGACCACATCCCCGGCGTGCCCTGAATCAGCGCAACGTCCCGCGACACTCCGCCACACAAATAAAAAGACGTATTAGTCTTTTTAAATGGACTGTGATGGGTATATTTGGTCGCAGTATCGGAGGCACATGATGAGCAGTTGGATTTTGGACGTTCGCCGTCGATTGCAGGCGGAGTTTGCGGGCAACCCGTGGTTATGCGTGATGGCGACGACGTCGTCCGACGGATCGCCGACCGCGCGGTGCATGGTCTGCCGCGAGATCGACCGCGACGGGCGGCTGCTGTTCGTCTCGGATCGGCGGACGCGCAAGGACGATCACCTGCGCAACAACCCCGCGTGCGAGATCTGCTTCTGGCTCCCCACCGAGCGCGTTCAGGTCCGCCTGGGCGGGCGGGTAACGGTGATGGACGCCGAGACCGACACGTTCCTTCGCCAAACCTGGTGGGACCGCCTGCCGTCCGAAAACCGCCAGATCTTCGGCGCCGCTGCTTATGACGTCGACCCGCCGATGCCCGTCACGTTCGAACTGCTGACGCTCGCGCCCGATCGCGTCGAAGTGCAGGACCTGAAGTTGAAGGCCAACCAGAAACAGGTCTGGACGATCGACCAAACCGAATGGCAGGCCGTCGGCGTAATGTAGGGGACGCGCGTGCGTTCCCCGTCACAGCCCCAGTGCGATCCTGGCGACGTCGAACGCCGAGCGCGGATGGCCCAGCTTGCGGGCGTTGGCCTTCAGCGAGGCGAGGCGCGATTCGTCTTCCAGCACGCCTGACAGCTTGTGCTTAAGCGTGGCGAGGTTGTTGATCTTGATGGCGGCGCCGTTTTCGAGGAGGTAGTCGCTGTTGCGGCTTTCCTGGCCGGGGATCGGGTTGACGATCGCCATCGCCGCGCCGCGGGCGAGCACTTCGCTGGTGGTGAGCCCGCCGGGCTTGCTGACGACCAGGTCCGCCACCGCCATCAGCTCGTCGATCTCGGTGGTGAAGCCGATCACCTTCACCTTGTGCCGCTTCGGCACGTCGGCCTTCTCAAGCCTGGCTTTGACCGCCGCGTTCTTTCCCGCGACGACGACCACTTCCAGCGGCCGCTCGACGTCCAGAATGCCGCGGAAAATCCGCTCCACCGGCCCCACGCCAAACCCGCCGGCGCTCTGCAGCACGATCGGGTTCTTGCCCGCCAGCCGTTGGTTCGCCAGGCACGCCTCGCGCGGTTTCGCCTCGGCAAATACGGGATGGATCGGGATGCCCGTCACGTCGATCGTCGAAGCATCCACGCCCCAGTGCTGGAGGTACAGCCTGCCTTCCTCCGTGGCGGTGGTGTATCGCTCGCACGGCTGGTTCACCCAGAGGCGGTGCGTCTCGAAATCGGTGGTGACGGTCATCTGCTTCACGTGCAGCTTGCGCTTTCGCTTCAGGCTGGCGATGATCTCCGCGGGCAAAAAGTGGGTGTTGACGACGGCGTCCCACGATTCGCATTCTAGCAGGTCGCAAAGTTTGCCGAGGTTGATCTTCTCCACCGCTCGCCGCAGCTTGTCGCGGCGCGAGTTGGGACGGCGGGGCTTGTCGAGCATGTCGTAGACGTACCCGAGCACGTGCGGGGCGCGGTTGACGAGTTCGAGGTACGCCTCGCCGTACAGCTTTCGGAAGGCGATGTTGGTGAGGGTAAGCACGTCGACGTTCTTCACCACCGCCGACGGGTCGGACTGGCGGATCGCCAGCTCCACCGCTTGCGCGGCGCGCATGTGTCCCGCGCCGACGCTGGCGCTGAGGACGAGGATTCGCTTGCTCATCGTGGCTTTGCTCCGTCCATGCTCACCGGTTCAACCAGGGGCGTGGGCGTGAGCACGGTGATGTCGTTCTCGCCCCCCTCCAGCCGCATCACTTCCCGATAGTTCGGCAGCGGCGGCAGGTCCATCTCAGATTCATACAGGCAGACGATGCGCATTCGCTCCGACGGCACGGCGGCGAGGCGTTGCAGTTCGAGGTCGTCGACGACGGGCACGATCTGCCGCATCGCGACGCAGAGCGTGAGCGACACGTCCCGGCGAAAAACGAAGCGGCCTTCAGGAAAACGTTCGCGAAGCTGGCGGGCCATGCTCGCGTAGCCCTGCGATTCCAGCGTCGGCGCCCACACGCTCATGACGAGCACGAACGCCGACGCCACGCCGGCGATCAGCGACGGCGCGAGCGTCAGCCGCTTCCACTTCCAACACGCCAGCATCAGCCCGCCGGCGATCGCGAGCATGGCGAACGGGATGGCCCAGTCGATCGGCTGCAGATTGGGGCGTGCGTTGTTGGCAATCGCCAGCACGATCGCCGGCGGGGCGATCAGCAGCACCCACATCATCACATTAAGAATTGCCGCCACCGCCGGGCGAAGCGAAGGCCACGCGTAGCTAAGCCCCCGATCGACCGCCCAGCCAGCGGTGAGCATCATCGCGGGAATCATGCTCAACAAATAGTGCGGCTGTTTATTTCCCCACGCCATCAACGGCGCGAAAACCGCCATGCCCCACGCATAGAGGATGAGCATCGACGCGCGTTCTTCGGACATGTCCTTCCGGAACAGCAGCAGCTTGAGCGACGCGAGGCCGGCGACGACCCACACGAACGTCCACGGCAGGATCGCCAGCAGCATTTGCGGGAAGTAGTCCCACCACGGCTCGGAGTGCCCGAGCCCGCCGCGGATGGAGTTGCGGAAGTCGTCGGTAAGCTGGTGGCCTTCGGCGTTCAGCGCCGCGAACGCGAACCACGGCAGGCCCAGCAGCAGCAACGTGACGATCGCGCCACTGGAAACGAACCGCCACGCGATCGAGTGACGCCAGTTGCGGGTGAAATTCCGGTCGACGAGATCCACGCCGACCAGAAACAGCGCCACGCACCCCGCCGGCGGACCCTTGGTGAGCGCGATGCAGGCCGTCGCGATCGCGGCGAGATGAAGCCACGGGCGACCCGATGCGACATCGCGAGCGCGGAGGATCGCGTAGACCGCTGCCGCCATCAACGCCATCACGAGCACGTCGGTTTCAGCCAGTACGCCGTGCCTGAAAAACAGCCACGATCCGAGCAGCATGCCGGCGGCGTACAGCCCTGCGCGCTCGCCGAAGAGTCGCCGGCCGATGAGGAAGGTGAGCGCGATCGTCCCCCACGACGCCAGCACTGCCGGCACTCGGGCGGCAAGGACGCCCTCGCCCAGCACCGCCATCGACACCGCCGACGCCCAGTATCCGAACGGCGGCTTGCGGAGGCGGGTTTCGCCGTTGGCGGTCGGGATCAACCATCGCTCGGCGGGGCCTTCGAGCATCTCTCGGGCACCGAGGATGACGCGCGCCTCCTGCGTGCGTGATTGCGGATCGCCCCACGCTGCCACCATCAGAACCAACAGCGCGAACGCCCATCCCAGCAAAAGGTGACGACGAGATAGGACGGCCGCAGGCTCCACGACGCTTGATTCTCAGGCGCCGAGTGCAAGATTCAACCCCCGCGCAGGGGTTGTGTCGAGCGCCAGGAGCTTATCCGAAGTCAGTTCGGCAAAGTCCGGACACGGCCTTGCCCGCCGCTCGCCTACGTCGCTCTCCGTCGGCTTACTTCTCCACCGGCACGACGATGCCGCGCATGATCAGGTTTTGGCAGAACAGGAAGACGAGGAACGTCGGCACCGCCGCCACCACCAGGCTGGCGTAGACGACCGTCGGATGCACCTGCCCCTGCAGTTGAAACAGCCACACCATGATCGTCCACATGTCGGGGTCGGGGATGATGACCAGCGCCATCATGAATTCGCTGTACGCCGCCGTGAACGCGCCCAGCGCCATCACCGCCAGGATCGGCTTGGAGAGGCTCATCGTGATGGTCCAGAATTTGGTGAACTCCCCCGCCCCGTCGATCTCGGCGGCCTCGTAGAGCTCCTGCGGCAGGCTGTCGAAGAAACCCTTCAACAGGAAGATGCCGAACCCGTTGGCGGCGCTGGGCAGCACGAGCGCCCAGAACGTGTTGAGCAGGCTGACGTGCGCCGCCCCGTCGCCGAACAGTCGCGGCAAGAGCCAGAAGCCGGCGAACAGGCCAACGCCGCCGGCGATCAATCCTTTTATCCAGTCGGGCCCGCGCAGCCGCGCCAACGCGATCGCCAGCGGAATGCCGACCATCGCCGCTACCGCCAGGCTCATCAGCGGGAAACGCTTGAGCAGCAGGAAGCTGGGAATCATGGTCACCTCGCCCGGGAAGGCCATCGTGCACATGCAGAATAGCAGCACCTTATAGGTGCTCGGCGGACGATAGCGGCTGAGCGCGTAGGCGGCCAGCGGGTTCACCGTCAGCGTCACGACGATCGTCAGCAGACAGTAGATGACCGTGTTCCGCAGGCCGTTGCCGTTCATCAGCAGGTAGTCGAGCACGTGAACATAGTTGCGGGTAAACAACTCCCAACGGGTGGAGCCTTTGATCTGCTGAAAGTCGACGTAATCGACGGCGACAATCGGCAGCGATGCCGGCGCGACTGGCGCGCCGCGCTCGGCGGCAACGAAAGATTCGAACGCCTGACGGGGTCCGTAAACCGACAACACCGCCAGCGGGCACGCCGCGGGGTCCTTCAGAAACGCCGAAGTATCAACGCCCTGCCCCGTCGATATCGGAGGGCCGGCGGGCAGCGGGACGTCTTTAAAGCCACCGAAGTTCGTTCCCCATGCGGCGTTAAGCTGCCCGATGTCGCCGTCGTACTTGCGGCTGACGAACTCTTGCAACGCCGGCAACGCCTCAGGCGAAAAACGGATGAACGCGACGTTTAGATCTTGGCGAACATATTGCTCCCAGTCCTCCCGTGCTTGGCCGGACTCAGGGGGCGTTGTGGTCAACAACACTTGGCCGTAATGCCGAAATGCAGTGCCGTGGGCGGCGTTGTACTGCTCGATCGTCGCCCACTGCGGGCGAAGGAACTCGTACCAGTAAATGCCGTCGAGATTGATCGGAATGCGATCGCTCGGCGTCGATTCCCGCTTTACCTGGTTGAGCAGGCGGTAGTTGGCGGTATCGGGGAAGGTGAACCGCCTGGCCGCATATGGCGTGGCCGGCGGGACGGCCTGCGACCAGGACGTGTAACGCACGCCGACGGCCTCGGAGTAGGCCGCGATGTCGGGATACTGCTCCTTCGCCAACGATCGGAACCGCCGTGCGTTCGCGCCCAGAACCGACTGCGATTGCAGTTCGCCGACGTTGAACCAATAAGATGGCCAATCCGACTGCTCGCGAAACCGCTGATATGCCGCCACCAGTGGATCGGCGACCGCCGCAGAGGCGGGCGGCGTGAGCTTTCGCCACAGGTCGATCCTCGTGTGCTGCCCGCGTTCGGCTTCCGGCACCGTGGCGTACTTCGATTCGATGTACTTCTGCCACAGGATGCCGTCGTCCCACAGGTATTCCGGGAACGGCGTGATCCTCTGGTAGTCGGCGTCGCTCTTCACCGAGCCGGAGAGCATCAGCAGCAACGGGTAGATCATCGTCACCGCGCCGATGCCCAGCAACGCGTAGATCGCCCCGATGACGAACGTCACCTTCCAATTCCGCCGGCCAATCTTGCTGATAATGGGCATCGCCTAGGCTTTCGCTGTCCGGAATTCGAGGTTGCTCATGCGCTTGAGTTGGAAAACGGTAAAGCCGATCAACATCGCGCCGAGGATCCACGCCATCGCCGCGCCCATGCCGAACTGCAGGTAGCCGAAGGTGGTGTAGAAGATCTTGAGGCCGATGACCTCCGTCGCCCCGCCCTGCTCGCCGAACGGGCCCCCTCCGGTCATCGCCAGCATGAAACCGCCGGCCCCCCGGATGGCACCGATCATCGCGCCGATGAAGTTGATCATGATCAGCACCTTGATCGTCGGCAGCGCCACCCCGAAAAGCTTGTGCCGTATCCCAGCGCCGTCGATGTCGGCGGCCTCGTAAAGTTCTTCGGGGATCGTCTTGAGCGCGGCCAGATAGATCAAGCATCCCGGCCCCATGCCCGCCCACACGGTCGGCAGGAGACAGAAGAACATCACGAAAGTCGGATCCTGCAACCAGTCGCTATTGAAGGCTCCGATCGATACGCCGGGAATAAAGTTCAGCAGCCAGACAATCCCGTTCAGCACCTGGTTCACCATGCCGCTGGGGCCGTAGAAGCTCTTCCAGAGGAAGATCACGACCACGCCCGACAGGACGGCAGGCAGGTAGTAGATCGTGCGGAAGAAGATCCCGCCTCGCGGCACTTCGCTCAGCAGCAGGGCCAGGCCTATCGGCGCCCAGAAGCCGAACACGAAGAACAGCAGCGCGTAAAACAACGAAAGCCGCAACGAATACCAGAACTCGCCGCTGTACAGGACGCTGGCAAAGTTGTTGGCGCCGACGTACTCGCTGTCGCCAAGAACGCTGTAATCCTGGAAGGCGATGACCGTGCCTTTGAGCATCGGCCAATAGCTCCAGATGGCGATCAGCAGCATCGCCGGCGTAAGGATGATCCACGCCCGCAGATATCGTCCCCGCTTCCATCCGCTGACTTTCGGGGTCGGCACGGCGACCACCGGCGACTTGGCGGCCGGCTCCAGCGCGGCGTTGACGGCGGAACGGGGCATCAACAGTGGCGAGAACAGGTTGCCCAGCCACGTCGACCTCATGGGCCGGCGCAGCTCAGGCGGCGTGAAGGCGCGGAATACCATCAGCATGACGACGCCGAAAGCGCCCATCACGACGACGATGACGGCCCACGCCACCCGATTGCGATGAGCGGCCTCCTCGGGCGGGAGATTGCCGAGCATCTTCTGGTTGATCCGTTCGTTGGCGCGCTTCAGGATCTGACGGATCTCCGCCTTCGCGGCCTCGGCGTCTCCCGCGTCAATGGCGGCCTCGATCGTCTTGCTCGCCCAGATCGCGCCGAGCGGCTTGCTGAGCTCGTCGTAGACGTACTGACAGTTCTTGCCGTAAGGCTCGGGCTCGCCGCCGGCGAAGGCGACCTTATAGGTTTCTTCCAACCCCGGCGGAATGCGGCGGATGATGCTGTCGTACCGGCCACCGGTGTTGAACTTCTCCAGCAGCTCGCGACGCACGTACGGACCAAGGCCGGCTTCCACCATCGTCTCGGTGCGAATTCTGCGGGCGATCTCGCCATCGTAAAAATTGATGTATGCCCACGCCGCATCCCGGCGAACAGAGTCTTTCGCCAAGCCGCTGAAGATGCCGAGCATCGAGAAGTTCAGCTCGCCTCGCCGCAACCCCGTCGGCCCGGCCGGCATGGGACCCAGGCCCTTGCTCTGATCGGTCGCGGCGGAGAAGAACTGGTCGTCGACGTACGTCAGCTTGAACCCGAACCGCACCGGGCCGGTGCCGCCGCCCTCGCTGGCCTTGATCACGCCACGCGTGATGAACTGTCCGTCGCGAACGACCTTCTCCATCCGAAGGCGAGCCCAGTAATAGGCGGCTTCGACCGCCGCCTCGCTGTCCAGCACGCAATACCAGCGCCCCTTCTCGTCCTGCTCCACAACGCGCCCGCCGGCGGAGTAGAGGAAGTTCGCGTACGACCAGCCGGGCACCCCGGTCGATACTTCCAGGCCGTAGGTGTTCTCCGCGGGGTTCGTCAGCCGCTTGCCCCACTCCAGCAGTTCTTCCCAGTCGTGCGGCGTGCGCATTTCCACGCCGTCGTCGGCATGCTCGGCGAGCAGCGTGCGGTCGTACTGCATCGCCGTCGCCAGAGGGCCGACGGGCCACGCCCATATGTGATAGTGATCCGCGAGCGGCGTCTCGCGATGCGGACACTTCTCGCCATACGGACAATGCCGGCGAACGACGGGCCAGCACGGCTCGAGTTCACGGCTGGGCATCGTTTTCCAGCCCGGGCCCTGCTTCAAGGCTTCCACGTACGTGTCGTTCTGAAGCGCCGTACCATCCGCCAGCGTCACGCCGGCCATCGCCTCGACGTAACGGTCGAGCGGGTATAGCAGCTTCATGTCGATGTAGGTCTGGCTCTGGCGAAAGTTGACGAACATCACGTCCGGCGCCATGTCGCCGGCGATCTGCATGAACGGAACCATGTCCATGCTCTTGGAGCCGGGCAGCGTAAGGCCCGTCGTTGCGACGGGATCGACGTTCGGATTCGCCTTGCGAAACGCGTCGATCACCTGCCGATCTGCCTCGGCTACCGGACCGATGTAGAAACCACTTGGCACGCCCCAGGCGCGCAGCTTGATCGCCGGCGCCCCTTCCCTGCTCGTTGTCGGCTTGCCGTCGTCCGCGATCGCGCCTGCCGCCAGCCCCAGTATGCCGGCCGTCGCGATGGCGAGTTGCTTGAACCAGTTTTTCATCAGGTGTGCGTGCACGTGGTGCAATCAGGGAACCGGCTGAATGCGAATCTCGTCCAGCCACAGCTTTTCGATGATCAACTGCACGCCGGCGGTGCCTTCAGGCAATACAAACTCGGTCGGCGTGGCCACCGGATCATTGATGGCGACGGCATCGATTCGCTTTCGGTCGGCCGCATGGAAGTTGAGCGTTATCTTCGACGACGGAACCGGCGATTCGCCCGTCACCACCAGCCGATACTTGCCCGGCTTGCCGAGAGGCAGCATTTCCGTTCGCGCCATGTTCCCGGTTGACACCAGGAAACTTCCGCCCGCTCCCGGCCGTCCATAGCCGTCGCGAAGCACGCCAAAGGAACGGCCCGTTCCGCCTTTCTCGTTCGAACGAAAGTTGAGCACCAGCGAATCTGGATCGCCATCGCGCTTTTCAAATTTCGGGTTAGCGACGAAGAATTCGCCGAGGTTTCGCCCGGACTTCATCCGCACCTGGATCTTCGCAGTGCCCGCCGGCGCGCAGAAGGTGTATGAGTACTGCTTCCATTCGCCGTACGGCATCGAGCCGAGCAGGCGAGCTTCGATCACCTTGTTATGTGCGTCGATGAAATCGACATGGCTGGTCGGCATCGTTTCGAGCGCCAGCTCCCACATTTCGCTGAGCGCGACGACGTACATATAGTTGTTCTCGAGCGTCTGCTCATTGCTCCAGCGGCCGTCGAAGCTGAGATGATAGACCTTGCCTGGTTCGGCAGAAATCGCCTGAAACTCGGCAGGCAATTCCTTGTCGTACCGCAGCCGAATCGCGGTGATCCCCTTGTCGAGGCCGGGGGCATCAACCAGCGCGGCATCGTCATCCAACGCTACGGCGTTCTTCAGATAAACGGCGACATTCGTGCCGCTCAAGCCTTTTTCGAACGGATTGGCTGCCGCAATCGTGCATGCGCCGAGCAGGCCGCCAATGAGTGCGATCGTACGAACAATCATGATCGGGCTCCCTTTTTTCATTCCAGCGTCAGCGACGGCCGCATGAGTTCTGTTCCGTGGCTCGCCGTGCTGCGCTCCGGGTCGCCCTCGCCGCTGGCGACGTGCCGGACAAACGTCATGTTCAGTTGCTTGGTGGGCTGATTGCGAAGCAGCGCGCTCAGCGGAAACACGGCAATGGTCTCCCAGCGATCCTCAAGCTTTCGGCTCTTCACCTGAAAACCGCTGAAGAACGTCCGGTCGTACGCGCGCGCGTCGAACTTGTTGCCGTTCGGATCAAACGTGAAGACCGCCGTCGCGTGAATGGTGATCCAGATCTCGCCGCGATCACCTTGGGGAAACGCATCAGCAAACTCATCCAGGGCGGCCGCCTTGACGTTCGCCATGTTGGTGTCGAATGCGGTGAAGCGGACGAAAAGATGATCGCCGTCGTGAGCGAGATGCACTTTCGTCTGCTGCTTGGCCGGCGTTGCAGGCTTGCCATCGACGCTTGGCACCTTGAAATCGGCCAGCAACGCGCCCCGCTCCCACAGCGGCGATTCGAAGTTCCAACGCTCGGCGGCCAATTCGGGCAACCGGGGAATCGTCTGCCCCAGCCCCACCTGCGCGGCAATCGAGAACCAGCCGACCAGCAAGGCACCGAGAACGAAATGTTTATTCATGCTCATCATCTGGTTACTGCCCCACATAGTTGACGCGCACTTCTTCGATCACATTGCTGTAGAACAACAGGCTCCCCTGCGTGGCGCCAGCGGGCAGCACTGCCTCGTACGGCTTGCCGTTGCCCCAGCCGTTGATCGAACTGATTTTCTTTCCCTCTTCATCCAGGAAGTTCAACACCACCGCGTAATTAAAACCGTTTTCCTGCGAGATCGTCGTCAGCGTGTATTTGCCGGGCTTGGCGAGCGGAAACGTCGCGCCAGAGGTGCCGTATTTCGTGTCGAACGCGACGCGTCCGTCCGGCAGCTCGATCATCTTCGCGCCGACGGCCAGCGTCTGCCATCCGGAGTAGTTGTACTTGCCGTAGCGATCTGGAACCGGATTGCAGTTGATCGCCCCCTCATCCGCCGCCGGCTGCAGCTGGATGTTGTCGACAAAATATACCTGATCTTCCCGGCCCGACTTGATCGTCAGTCGCACGTATTTTGACTTCGGCGGCGCGTAGAAGACGTCGCGGTACTCGAACCATTCGCGAAACACCAACGCCGATGACAGGCTTCGCAAAACCCGCTTCTCCGCATCGAGAAACTGAACTTCACGGCCCGCGAAGATGGAAGGAACGCCTCGATACGCCGTCAGGAAATCCAGATGTGGGTTCTCCTCAATCGCCTCTCCGTCGCCTTCGAAGCGGCCGCGAAAGGTGAGGGCATACTTTACCGTCGGATCGATCGGCACGTCCTTGAAGGTCACCGATGCCGATTTCGTCAGGCGAAGCACCTGCCTGCCCTCAAGCGGCTCGAAAGACGCCTGATCAGGGCGGATCAGCCGCGCGTTCTCGGCATACTGGCCCAGGTCCTTACGAGCAAACTGGTCGCCAAACGGCTGGGCGAACACCGCCGACGTCACCATCGTCATCACGGCCAGCAATGCCAGCACCGTCAATCGCGGCTTGTTACACATCTGCCACTTCCTTGCTTGCTAACTCAGTCAATGATGATCGGGAAAAACGAAGAATACAGCGGTACAGCGCGATAGCTCACCCATTCGGGCCTCTCGTTCCCGTGGTTGATCTCGCGTATCGCCGTCCACTGCAGCTTGCTTTCGACGCCCGGCTGAAGGCCCAGTGCGCTCAACGGAATGACCGCGATGGCTTCCCATCCGTCGTCCGTCTTCTGGGTCACGACCCGCCAACCGGAGTTCCAGTCGCGATCGTAGCCGCGGGCGTCGTAGGCGTTGCCGTTGCAGTCAAAAGCGAACACGGTCGCCGGAATGCCCGGACCGGAGAACCAGATTTCCCCGTGGTCTCCCGCCGGCCAAACCTCGGCGTTGTCTTTCGGCCGGGCCTTGGCCTTTGCAATCTGCGTATCGCTGGCGGTAAAGCGCAGGTACAGGTGCGTGCCGTCATGCGCCGCCCTGAGCGTCGTCGCCTGAGACGCTTCCAGGATGTCGCCGTATCGGCGAGTTTGCTTGAATTCGTCCAGCACCTCGGGTTTTTCCCATTGCACCGACTCGAAGCGGTCGCCGTCGTGCGATAGCTCCTGGATGTTCGGGGCGACCATTCGGTTCAGCCCTTTTGTGAACGACGCGTAACGCGTGCTCATCCGGCGAATCAACGCCTGCGAACTTGGATGCGTCGCCATTGAGGCGGCCTCGCCGAGGATCTGGCGCACGCGCGGCTCAAGCCCTTTCTTTACGATCATCGCGGCATAGACGCCGGGAATGCTGGTGTGAGCGTTGTCATAAGTCGTATCGCCGGAGTCGACCCAGCTGTTCTTGATCAGCTCGTAGTACTCCAACATCTTGGGTGCCGCATCGCGATACGTCCGCTGGATGTAATAGCGGTACAGCGCGTCGACATCCTGATTCGGATTCCAGAACAGCCTGGCGATCACCCACGTGTTCATCGCGCCGACGTCCCAACCGGGCCCGCCGCGATCGAAGTCGAACTCCGTGTAGACGTATCCCTTGGACGGGTCCATCCCGTGTTCGCCGAGCGTCTTCAGGTTTTCCCCGGCATAGAACGCCAGGGGCGACGGCTTGGAGAAGAAGTATTCGTAGAAGCCCAGGTTTTTCGTCTTGGTCATCCACTTCGCAAACCGATCGCGCCACACGCCTGCCTGCCTTTCGTCAAGCAGCCCGAAGTGCATCGTGCTGGTGGGATAGGGCGCGAAGTAGATGAGCATGTCCGGATGGATATCCACCATCGGCGGCTCGGCCATGTGGATGTAGGCCAGCGACACCATCTTGACGTGCGGCACTTCCTGCTTGAGCGTTTTCATCGCCTCATTCAGGAACATGAAGATCTGCGTCGATCGGAATAGCGGGTCCTTCACCGCGTCCGGATCTTTCATCTCCAGCGTGCCGCCCTGGGGAAGCTGAATCGGCTTCAGGCATTCGGGGCATTGACAGGTGAACCAGTTATCGCCGGGACCGATGAGGAAGGCATCTACCGGCCGACGAGTGCGGGCTTCGCGCTCGTGAACCTCGCGGATGACCTCGCGTGCCCAAACCTCCGGCAGCTTCGGATTAGTGAGGCACATCGATCCTTCGCCCCCGGTCACCCCGTGCCGGCCGCCTTTGAGGGGATCGAATGCAAAATATTCAGGATGATCTTTGAACAGCCGGGAGATTGGCGTCGCAAGGTTATGCGGCGCCAGGTGAAGCATGTCCCACCCTGCCTCCTCCATCCCGCGCCCGAGCTGATTGCCGCCATTGCGCAACACCCATTCGCCCGACGGCGCGTGGAACGGATGGCCCATGCCCCAGCCGCGGTAAGGAAAGGTGGGCTTGTCGATGAGATTCGCCTGGGTCAGCGACAGGTTTTCGTGTCGGCCGAAGATCGTGCCGTAACGCGGATGAGGGCGCGCCCAGATAATATCGCTGTTGCGTTCGAGAAGCCCGAAGACGCCGTACGCCGTCCCGCGGGGCCGGCTGCCGAAAACATAGACCTTGCCGTCCCTCTCGCGGATCGCGTAGCCGTCACTGCCTTCCAGTGCGGCCATGTCTTCCTTGAACAGCGGTTCAGCAAAGTTGCGGCCGACGAAGACCTTGGTGCCGACGTCCTCCGTCGGCGTGCTGACGATCGGCATCGTGGCGCCGGTCATCTCCGCGATCCACTTGCGCGCATCAGTGACGGCGAAGACCTCCACCTGAGTCGCATCGCCGGCAAGCACAAATTCGCCGGCCGGCTTCCCGCCTCGCACCAGATCCGCCGCCCACACCTGCACGGCAGCCGAACAACACACCAGGCAGCTCAACAACGCGGTCCACTTCATTCCACACACCTTTCGCTAACGCCGTCCGTGAGAAAATACGGTTGAGCGCCAGCACGCGTTGATAAACAAAAAAGTATTCGCAACCAGACGACATTACGCATGCGTCTGGGAAACGGCAACGCCGTGCACCGCGACCGCCCAAGTGTCCGAGCGGCGCGGCGTTCACCATAAAAATCAAAGGCCCTCACGACACCCAATACAACCGTGCCATGAGGGCCTGCCCCACCCTTAGTACTTTTCCCCTACGCCCGCCCGCGACGACGCATCAGTCCGGCCAGACCCAACCCAAGCATGGAGAGCATCGTCGGCTCGGGAACCGGGACTAGACTGGTGAGGACGATCTGCTTGTTGACCGTATCAAGCGAGATCACGCCATCCTTCCAGCCAGTCGACCCGTAGTCGATCGTCCAGTTCTCCCAGCCCGTGGGGGCAAGGTTGGACGCGTACTTGAACAACACATATGGCTGATGGCCGGTCGGATCGATCGAGTCCAAGTTGACCAAGGCGAGCGTCCAGTCCCCCAGGAAATCCAAGCGACCGTTGGCATCGTTACGGGTGAGTTCAACCCGATCGCTTTCGGCCGAACCGATCTCATATTCGTATACGAGATTATCGCCCAAACGAAGGCCGCCGTTCGTGATGGTCAGGTCGCCGAGACCATCGTCACCTGGAGCAAGGAGATTCTGAACCAATAGACGGTTCGCAGGGGTGCTATCACCGCTTGCAGTTACGCTACCGTCGCCTGCGAGCCCCTGCACAACGGCCGCGGTCTTGTTGCTCGGATTGAACGTCGCGCCTCCCAGTACCGTCACACGCGACGATGCACTGATGTTGGCGAGGTTGCTTAAACTTAACGTACCTGCTTCGATTCGCGTTTCGCCGGTGTACGTGCTCACATTGCTCGCGTTGGCCAGATCGCCGCTGAGAAGCAACGTCCCAAGGCCTGTCTTCGTTATGCCGCCGGAAACATTCAAGGCGGTCGAGAGCGTAACCCCGTCATTAGTTGCAGGATCAGACGTCCCCCCTCCAAAAAAGCTAAACGACGGCGTATCGCCGGCATTAATGCCAGGACTGGTGATAGTGATGCTCTTGACGCGATAGGTGTTGCTCCCCGGAGCGTCCGGCTCCATATTGGCCACCGCCGTCGCTCCGGTAACCCCGTCGATCACGACCGCGGGCGCGCCAATGTAGCCCGATCCACCGTCAATGATATCGTAGGTAACCCCGCTAATACCCTTGCCAACAGGCGCGGACAACTCGCGGGCAACCGCCGCCGTGGTGCCGCTGTTCGGCACGTCAAATGTCGCGCCATTCTCAAAGATATTCACGACGAAGCGATTCACCCCGCCCTGCACAAACTCATTCGTGTTGCCAGTATGATAACTCCGCAAGGTCCCGCCATTGAAATTCAAGTGACGAGTGCTTGGCTCTGCCGTTTGCGCCGCGATTTTGGTGGCCTCCAATACACCACCCGAATTAATATTGAGCACGCCCGCAGCATCCACCCCATGGGCTGCCGCCGCACCCGCTCCCAGCGATATTGCTCGCTGCCTCATCAGTGCATCGCCCACGATGGTCAACTGCGTTTTGGATGTGCTATGGCTGTTGAACTCCAACGTGTACTTGCCAAGAGTGCTAGCAACCGTCCCCCCGTCTTCATATGCGTATGTCCCACCAGTCATGTAATAAACACCCTGGCCAACGTTGGTGAGACTATTGGCGTTGCTGGTAAGAATGAGGTTGCCGGCATTGATGAACGAGCTCGTGCCGCTCTGGTAAAATACCCCTGTGGCACCTACGTGCTGCCCAACACGCGAACCCGAATCAGCAGTGACGTGAATGGTCCCGCCGGAAAAATCGTAGTAACCATAGGCCCCGTTCGTTCCAACGCCCAGCTTAGGCGTTGCGGCATTGTTAAGCGTGACCGTCCCATTGCTCTGCCTGAACGCAGCAGCACTGTTCGCGTTATAGCCTACGTATAGATTTCCAGTCGTCGTCAGGCCAGCTGACGCGTTGTCCAGCAGTAGAATACCGCCATTAAAGTTCTGCACGTGTTGAGCCACGATGGCCCCCGACAAAGTCACGCGGCTGCGAGTTGTCGAGTTGTGAACAAACGTATCAGGGTTGGCATTACTCCACGGCCCGCCTGCCGTCCATGTACCACCAGTGTTGGACCACGTGCCATTTACGCCAGGCTGCCATGTCAGACTGGCGGCGCAGGCATGCCCTGCCAACGCTACAGCCACCGCCACGGCAAGAAAGCCTTTGCCCTTAGCACCCCGACCGACTCGACAAAGCCTCTCAGGCCGTGCCACTTCCGAATGAATGGACTGCATGCTCATGATCTTCCGCTCCTAAAGCTTCCGGTGTCGCTGCCCTTGCCGCCCAACACCGGGCGCGCAACGACTCTCATCAACTACGTTAATTTCTGAACGAACCCCCTGAAGACGAGAGACTCTCCTGACGAGAAAGAGCACCATTAATCGATCTATCTATCGTGCAAGTATCTCTCCGTCAGCGACGTTGTCAAGTTTTTTCTTGGACTCCCATACGCGATTATATTGAGAATAATGGAAGGAATCGGCGATCTGTATCGCCTGCGACGCCAGCCAAAGGATAAACACGATTAATCTTTACAGCCCCATATTGCGTGGTAAGATCGATTTATCAGTCTTGAGGGGGATGCCTGCGGGTCTTACGCCCCTTTGCCTGATGTGGCAGGCCATTACAGATGATGTCCGCATCCGTCTCAAGGGGATGCCGTTTCGTACAGGAGTTAACCGCCGTGAGTGGATCGCAAGTGAACGCAGGACAAACCCAGACGAACGATTTGCGAGTTGGCGTGATCGGCGTGGGCGGGCGCGGCCGGTTGGCGGCGCACGCACATCGGCCGGGGCGGGGGTCGCGTATCGTTGCGGGGGCAGACGTCTATTCAACCGCCCTGGACCACTTTGCCGCCAGCTATCCCGACGCCCGAACGTTCAGCGATTATCGGCAGATGCTCGACGAGGTGCCTCTTGACGCCCTCTTCGTCTCCACGCCGGACCACCTGCACGAAGAACAAGCGGTGGCAGCGCTGTCGCGCGGCATTGCGGTGTACCTCGAGAAGCCGATGGCGATCACCATCGAAGGCTGCGACCGCATCCTCGCCGCCGCCGAGGCGGGCCAGGCCCGGCTGTACGTCGGGCACAACATGCGGCACATGAGCTTCGTCCGCGAGATGAAGCGGATCATCGATTCCGGCGAGATCGGCGAAGTCAAAGCCGCCTGGTGCCGCCACTTCATCGCCTACGGCGGCGATGCGTATTACAAGGACTGGCACTCCGAACAAAAGTATGTCAACTCGCTGCTGCTACAGAAGGCCGTGCACGACATCGACGTGCTGCAGTGGCTGTGCGGCGGACTGACCCAGAAAGTAGTGGCGATGGGCGACCTGACGCTCTACGACCAGGTCGAATCGCGCCGCGCCGAAACCGATCGCCCCGACGCCAGTTGGTCTGACGACAACTGGCCGCCGCTCTCGCAGCGAAACCTGAGCCCGAACATCGACGTCGAAGATCTGAACCACGTCCTGCTGCGGCTGGACAACGGCGTGCTGGTCACCTATCAGCAGTGCCACTACACGCCGGACGCGTGGCGAAACTTCACGATCATCGGCACCGAGGGCCGCATCGAGAACGTCGGCGATGAGCCGGGCAAGTGCGAGATCCGCGTCTGGAACAAGCGAACCGGCTTCAAAGAACGCGGCGATTACCAGGTCGCCATTCCGCACATCGAAGGCGGACACGGCGGGGCCGATCCGCTGATCGTCGGCGAGTTC
>JBBCIV010000199.1:0-7341 GCA_037189665.1 Phycisphaerae bacterium
GGGTTCGTCGGGCGCCGGCGGAGGCGGCGCGTCGTTTCCGCCCACCTCCAGTTCCCCACCGGAAGTCTTCAGCTCCAACGGCCGATCGCAGATCGACGTCAACACCTACGATTTCAAACGCCCCGAACGCGTCTCCAAAGACCAGATGCGCGCCCTCGAAGCCCTGCACGAAGGCTTCGGGCGAAACTTCGGCGCCGCCCTCTCCGGCTACCTGCGGACGATCATCGAGGTGTCGGTCGCCCACATCGAGCAGCTCACGTACAGCGAGTTCATCCATTCATTGCCGAATCCCACCTGCTTCAACCTGCTGAAGGCCGAGCAACTGGACGGGCAACTTTGTCTTGAGATCAGCCCGCTGATCATCTACCCGATCATCGACCGCCTGCTCGGCGGATCGAACGCCGACCTCTTCATCCCACAGCGGCCGCTCACGCAGATCGAGCAGCGGCTGGTACAACGCATCACCGACCGCGCGCTGAACTTCCTGTCCGAAGCGTGGAGCAACCTTACGCCGGTGACGTTCTCGCAGCAGGACTTCGAGTCCAACCCCCAACTCGTCCAGATCGTGCCGCCGAACGAAACGGTGGTGGTCATCGGGTTCGAGCTGCGCATGGGCAACCGCGCCGGCACGATGAGCCTCTGCATCCCGTACAACGTGATCGAACCGGTAATGACGCAACTGAGCGCCCAAAGCTGGTTTACCTATCAGAAGCGGGCCGGCCAGGACGATTCGATCAAGAAGGTGACCAAGAGCGTCAGCACCGCGCCGGTAGACCTGCGCGCCATCCTCGCCCGCACGCGCATCAACCTCAACGATCTGCTGACCCTCCAGCCGGGCGATCTCATCACCACCGAAAAGCGCGTCGGCGGCGAGGTGGTGGTCCAGGTGGAAGGCCAGAACAAGTTCTTCGCGTCGCTGGGACAGATGCGCGGCAAACGGGCGATCCAGATCCTCCGCCACGTCAAGGACGCCCCGCTCGACCCCGCCATCGAACCGCGGGCACAGGCGTGATCCGTAGCGATGCGGTGGAATCGCGCTACCCGACGCCGTTGATCACGTGTCTGATTGTGTCTGACTGATGCCCCACGCTGAATCGCCATCCCTGTCGTATTTCAAAGCCAGCGAGAGCGCGAAGGCGTCGCTGATCTTCCTGCTTCCCTGGGTGATCTTCTACGAGTTCGGGACGTGGTATTTCACGTTCGACCCCCAATCGAACACGGAGCAGCGGATCGTGGCGTTCAGCATGCTGCGCGACAGCCTGGCGGCGCTTGGCGCGACCGCAAAGTGGGTCGCGCCTGCCAGCGTGATCAGCATCCTGCTCGGCCAGTGGGTCTTCCGCAGGGAAAAGGTGAAGGTTGGCGTCGGCACGATCGGCGGCATGTTCGCCGAGAGCGCGGTGCTGGCGGTGCCGCTGATCTTCCTGAGCATGGCGATCGCCCGCCTGCCCATGCCCACCCTCGCCAACGCCAGCGGCATCGGATCAGACATTGTCCTATCCATCGGCGCGGGCGTATATGAAGAACTGATCTTTCGATTGATAGGTTTTGCCGTGCTTCACTTTGTTTTGGTCGATTTTTTGTCGATCCGCACGGCCGTTGCGCTCCCTATTATGGTCTTGGTAAGCGGCGTGGCCTTCTCCCTATACCATTACTGGGGGCCGGAAGACTTTGCTGTGCAAACATTTGTGTTTCGCTCGCTTGCCGGCGCATATTTCGGAATCGTGATGTGCTACCGAGGATTCGGCATAACTGCTGGATGTCACGCAAGTTACGATCTCCTAATTGTTGCGTTGCGCCAATTGTCGCATGGCGCCGAGTGAGATTTTTCTGTCGTTACGACGGAAAAACGCTATACTTCCGAGCCATCCAGTTCGCGGATTACGTGGGTTGGGTGGAGAGTGCACAGCTGACGTCGGCGGGCTGAACTGGATGAGGCCCGCCAATTGTCTTTTAAGCAAGCCGTGGATCGCGGCGTCGGCGAGCACAAGGCGTTATTATACAAGAAGTTACGATCCGATCGGCACGGACACCTTTTAGCGGAGGGCGAAAATCCTCCTAGAAGGCACGGAAGCAAATTATGAGCAATCGAACCAAGCAACGTCGCTGTAGTGGTCTGACGCTGATGCTGTATCAGCGTACGCTGCACCCGGAACTGTTTAAGATCCACGCGAGCGAGAAGGTCAATCGCCGGATGTACGAAGCCGACGTGTGGCTCGTGGACGGCGGACACGTGATCGCGTTCACGAACGGGAAGAACACGCTGACCGAAGTCATCGTGAACTCCGCCCCGTCGCTGACCGACCGCGGACTGCTCCAGACCATCCCGTGCCGCGGCGAACGCTATCACGAGATGACCTCGGGCAGCATCAAGTACATGATCTCGACCCAGGAAGAGCAGCTCACGCAGACGCTCTACGACGCCAGCCGCGAGGAGATTCGCCAGTACGCCCTCAAGCGCGAGTACCTCATGGCCGACGTCCCGCAGACGCCGGATGGCAATGGCGGATTCCTGTCGGTCCTGGATATCGAACGCCGGAGCCATGAGCTGCTGGTGCAGTCGTTCCACCTATTTGATGACAGCCTGATGGTCATCAAGACACAGGGTATCTTCGAAGTCACCCGGGGATAATCGCCCCGACGATTGACATCGCCGCATAAGCGACGACGCGACCTCGAAGCCCTGAAAGGCTTCGAGGTCTTTTTTGTTGGTAGTTTCTGGAAAGCGAGCGCCTTCTTCACTGGCAACGAGAACAACTGGCAACTAACTACGACCCGGTTATCATCGCAACGCGCCCTGAAGGCTCTGTTGCCGTGATTGTTGGATCGCCCGCCCCTCCTGCCTCGTGTGCGGGCCTAACGCTGAGCACTGACCTTATGGATATCGCCGCCGCACAGTCTCTGCATCCCGAACTGGCTCACACCGCCGGGCACCCCGCGACGGGGTTGTCGGCGAACGTGCTGGTCCTGAACAAGTTTTACCAGGCGATCCGCGTGGTGAACGTGAAGCGCGCCTTCTCGTTGCTGGCCAAGGACATCGCCGAGGTCGTCCACATCGAGACCGACCCGGCCGGCCAGTCCATCTGGCAGAACATGGACCTCACCGAGTGGACGCAGCTCAGCCACCTCAAGCGCGAGTTCGAGCCCGACGGCTTCGACTGGATCCACACCGTGCGCTTCGCGATGGCGGTGCCGAAGATCATCCGCCTGCTCGGCTACGACAAGCTGCCGCGCCAGGACGTGAAGTTCAACCGCCGCAACATCTTCGCCCGCGACGGCAACCGCTGTCAGTACTGCGGCAAGAAGTTCGGCACCATCGACCTGTCGCTCGACCACGTCACGCCCCGCTCGCAAGGCGGGAAAAGCACGTGGGAGAACATCGTGTGCTGCTGCGTGAAGTGCAACGTCCGCAAGGGCGGCCGCACGCCCGAGCAGGCCCACATGAAGCTGCTCAGCAAGCCCGTCAAGCCGAAGCGCTCCCCCGCCATCGGCTTCAAGCTGGCCGACGCGCGTTACAAGAGCTGGAAACAGTTCCTGGATGAGGCGTACTGGACGGTGGAGCTGAAGTAGGCCGTCGCGCGTGAACTGTTGGGAATACCTGCAGGATTAGAATAGCCCTGGGTTTGCCCAGGGCTATTCTTTTTGATCGCCGTGGTTCAAAGTACGCGACAACAACGAATACGCGATCTGATCAAGTTCAGCCGCATCTATCACAACCGGCGACGGCGGTGGCTGATCAGTTTCGGCGTATTCTTCATTTGCTGCGCGGTTGCCGTGGTGGTTGGTTTTGCAATCTGGGTGACATCGGGCCACAGCGCCGCCGGCGTTTTAACGGCGTTTGCTGTCGTCTTCGCTGGGATGCTCTTCAATTGGGTAATGTGCGTTCGGTTTGCCGGGCTTCGCTGCCCGATCTGCGGCAAGCGATTCATGCTCAACCGGTTCGGGTCGCGGCTTACGACTAAGTGTGTTCACTGTGGCACGAAGCTGATCCGAACCTTCCCTGCGGCGTCATGAATTGAGCACCGTCAGCTGCTTCACGCTCTTCGGCAGGTCGAAGTCGATGTCCTCATTCACCAGCGTACGGGTTTCGACGACGGCGGCGTAGTCGCGCTGGAGGCGGTCCAGCAATGCCTGAACGAGATGATCCGGCGCGCTCGCGCCGGCAGTAACGAGGACGCCGCCGGCGTCCTTAAGCCAGGCGGGATCGAGCTCGCGGACGTCGTCGATCAGGTAGCCACGTTTGCCGGCCTCAATGGCGCGGTCCACCAGACGCTTGCTGTTGCTCGAGTTCTGGCTGCCGATGACGAGCACCACGTCCACCTCCGGGCTCCACTCGCTGACCGCGTTCTGGCGGTTGGTCGTGGCGTAGCAGATGTCTTCCTTCAGCGGGTAGCGGATGTCTGGGAACTTGCGCTTCAGCACGTCGATCACGCGCTGGGCGTCGCTGATGCTGAGCGTCGTCTGCGTCGTGTACGCCAGCCTCGTGCCCGGCGGGAAACGCAGCGCCTCGGCCTCGTCGGCGGACTCCACGATCGTGATGCTGCCCGGGGCCTCGCCCACCGTGCCGACGGCCTCGTCGTGGTTGTGATGGCCGACGAAGATGATGTGATAGCCGTCGCGGGCATAGCGGACGACCTGCGCATGCACCTTGTGCACCAGCGGGCACGTCGCGTCGACTTCGTAGAGCTGCCGCGACCTCGACGCGTTCCGCACCGCCGGCGAGACGCCGTGGGCGGAGTAGACGACCAGGCCGCCTTCGGGCACATCTTCAATCGAATCGACGAACGTCACGCCGCGAGCGCGGAAGTCCTCCACCACGTGCCGGTTGTGCACGATCTCGTGAAACACGTACACCGGCGGCCCCTTGCGGCGCAGCACCTCGTTGACCACCTCGATGGCCATGTTCACGCCGGCGCAGAAACCGCGAGGATTGGCAAGGATGACCTTCACGACGACCAGTATAGAGGCTTGTGACGGATGCGTGTAGCGTGATGAGTCTGGCTTGAAAGGAACCCGTCTCGTCTTTCACGTCACACTCGTCGCGCCGCACGCATCCGTTGTCAAACGTTCCCGAATCCGTACATTCCCCTCTTCCACAGGAGCACTCATGGCCGACATCAAGCCGTTCAAGGCGATCCGATATTCCGCGAAGCACGGCGGCGATCTGTCGAACCTCATCGCGCCGCCGTACGACGTCCTCGACGCCGCCGGCAAGGCGAAGTTGCTGTCGCGGTCGCCGGTGAACATCGTGGAGATCGACCTCCCGCACCTGCCGGCCAAGCAGGTCGGCCCGGACGAGGCCTACCAGCGCGCCGCCGGCACGCTGGCGAAGTGGCTGGGCGACGGCACGCTGGCGCACGACGCCGAGCCGGCGATCTACGCCTACACGCAGGTCTTCACGCATCGCGGCCGCGAGTACCACCGGCGCGGGTTCATCGCGCTCGTGAAGCTCGAGCCGTTCAACACCCCCGACAAGCCCACCAGCGTCGTCCCCCACGAGAAGACCTACGCCAGCGCGATCGAAGACCGACTCAAGCTCACCCGCGCCACGAAGGTGCAACTGTCGCCCATCTTCGGCCTCTTCCCCGATCCCGAGGGCAAGGTCAACGAGGCGCTCTACAGCAGGCTCGGCGCGCCGCCGATCACCGCGACGCTCGACGGCGTGGTCAGCCAGCTCTGGCCGGTCATCGATGAGGCGACGCAGCAGATCGTCATCGGCGCGATGAAGAGCAAGAAGGTCTACATCGCCGACGGCCACCATCGCTACACCATGGCGCTCGCCTACCAGAAGGAACAAGCCGAACTCCACGGCGGCACGCTGCCGGACGATCACCCGGCCAACTACTGCCTCTTCGTGCTGCTCAGCATGCACGATGCCGGCTGCGTCATCCTGCCGACCCACCGCATCGTCGGCAACCTGAAGTCGTTCGACATCGACACGCTCAAGGCCAGGCTCGCCGGCGTGTTCGACGTGGCCGAGTCGTCGTTCCGGGTCGATCAGATCGCGGCGTTCGAAGACGCGCTGGCCAGGGAAGCCGATAACGTCTTCGGCCTGTACGACGGCAAGACCAAGAAGCTCTACGCGCTCCGCCTCCTGAAGAAGGACGTGCTCAAGCAGTACGAGCCCGGCCAGTCCGACGCGTGGCGCTCCCTCGACGTCGCCATCCTCCGGCGATACCTCCTCGACGAGGTCATCCAGCCCACGTTCGCCAATGGCGAAGTGAAGCTCGCCTACACCGCCGACCCGAACGAGGTTCCGACGATGGCCAACGGCACGACGTACCCGATCGCGCTCATCCTCCGTCCCACGCCGCTGAAGGCACTGGAAGACCTCGGCGTCCACGGCGAAGTCATGCCGCAGAAGAGCACCTTCTTCTCTCCGAAGCTGGCGACGGGCGTGGCGATCAATCCGGTCGGATAGCGAGCGGCACCCGGCACGCCTTTCTCCCTCCTCCCTCTTCGGGGGAGGCCCGGTAGGGGCTTGAGCGTGCGAGGATGATAGAGCCACTCGACGATTGGGCCCCCTCCCAATCTCCCCCGAAAGGGGGGGAGGAACAAGACGGCTCAGCCTCCTCTGCCGGGCGGCGAACTGTAGGACTCATTGCGCGGCAGCATTCGTCGCGCCAGCACGAATCCCATCACCGCCCCGCCGATGTGCGCGGCGTGGCCGCCGGCGTTTTCCCAGTGCCAGATGACCGCCGCGGCGCTGAGCGCGACCATCGCCAGCGCCACCCATTTCAGCTTCACGTCGATCGGCGGGATCGCGAGCATCACCTCCTCGTCCGGCGCGATCAGCGCCGCCGCGACGAGGATGCCGTAGATGCTCGCCGATGCGCCGATCAGCGGAGTGAATGCGTTTACATTCATTACGCCAATCAGCGCGAAGATCAGGTGCGCGATCGGCCCTGCCGCGCCGCAGATGAGGTAGAACAGGAGGAACCGCACCCGGCCGAGCTTCTCTTCCACGATCGGGCCGGCCAACAGCAGGCCCATCATGTTCACCAGGATGTGCGTAATGTTGGCGTGGCAGAACTGGTAGGTAAAGAATCGCCAGATCTCCCACTCGCCGATCACGAAGTACCACGAGAAATGGCCGTACATCGCGAGCATCGGCAGCTCTACGACGCGTTGGCCGTTGATCTCGAGCACCATGATTTGCCGGAGGATGAACCAATCCAGCACACTCACAGCGATGTTCAACACCAACAGCCACCGAGTGACGGTGTGCCACGGGTTGACGCGCGACGAAGTTGGTTCCGGTTCGGCGGACATCGGCCTCCGTAGCTGCGACGCCTGCGTCGCCCATTCGCGTCGTTCGCGTCGTTCGAAAACCAATTGGCGACG
>JBBCIV010000200.1:0-12777 GCA_037189665.1 Phycisphaerae bacterium
CGGAGAATGGTTGTACTACAGCATGTTTGCGAAACTTTCCCGTACGCTGGGCGCCAAGGGGATGGTCGCGTGGAACGCCAACGTTAACCCGATTTTCGTCGATCGTGACGTGCCGACTCGCTCCATTGCGTGGTGGAAGCCGACGAATCACTACAACTTCAACCAGCGGCTTTTCCCGTCCGCGGTAACCGGCGATACCTGGAATGGCAATCAGCCCTACACGGCGTTGCCTATCTCACGTATTAAGAACTCATCTCACATTGTCGCGGCTTGGGACGGCACGCCCTCGCCCGGATACGACTACAATGCGTTCCTTGAGAACGGCGGTATTCTGGACGATGCGTTCGGATCGTTCTGGTATGGCACACTCGGGTTCTGGAGCGAACGTCCTGCCTATCGAAATCTCTCCGGTGACGGTTACGAGCGACAGGTTCGCCACGGAAGCTACGCCGACAACGGCCACGGCGGCGTCGATTTTCGTCACATGCGAAAAGGTGGTCAGCCGGGCTCGGCAAACATCCTTTTCCTGGATGGTCACGTCGAGGGCCGCAAGATAGGCAACCTGAAAACGAAGGAGTTCTGCTTCAACTGGCGCTCGGCTGATCCCGGCTGATCGTGAATGCGGTCTAAGCCATGCTGCTCAAGTAAACAACGAAGCCTGCGGATTCGATCCGCAGGCTTCGTTGTTTACTTGAGCAGCACGCCGAAGTCGGGTGATGTGGCGCGCGGTGGCAAGCTTACTTAATGGTGACTTCCTTGCCGCCGTTCTCGGCGGAACGGTAGACGCCGTCGAGGATCTTCTGGACGGCCAGGCCGGCTTCGCCGGGCGCGGTCAGTTCGCTGCTGGTCGTGCAGCCGTCGATCCAGTTGCGGAGCTTCACCTTGAACATCTGCGGGAAGTCGCGGTTGTTGTCGACGAAGGCGGGGCTGCTGTTGATCATGTAGCCGGCGTCGTCGCGGTAGACGGCGGGCTTTTCCCAGTTGGCGCCGCCCTTGGTGCCCATCAGTTCGAAGTTCCAGATGTCCTTCTCGATGTGGTTCACGAAGCTGGCCTCGATGTGGAGGATCGCGCCGTTGTCGAAGCGGATGTGGCCGATCGCCAGGTCTTCGACAGTGTAGGTCTTGTAGTCCCAGTTCGGCCACTGGCTGACGACCTTGCTGGGCTTGTTGCCCATGAAGGTCCAGGTGTTGCCGGTGGCGGCGACGGGCTTGGGGCTGCCCATGACGTAATGGGCCATTTCGATGCAGTGAACGCCGATGTCGATCATCGGGCCGCCGCCCTGAAGCTTCTTCTGGCCGAAGACGCCCCAGTTCGGGATGCCGCGGCGACGCAGCGCCTGGCAGCGAGCGAACATGATGTCGCCGAGCTGACCGGCATCGACGGCGTTCTTCAGGTACTGGCTGTGAGCGTGGTAGCGGTACTGGAAGCCGACCGACAGCTTTACCTTGTTCTTCTTGGCGGTGTCGATCATCTTCTGACACTCGGCGGGGTTCATTGCCATCGGCTTCTCGACGATGACGTGAGCGCCGGCGTTGGCGGCGTCGATCGCGGGCTGGGCGTGGACGCCGTTGGGCGTACAGATGTCCACCGCGTCGGGCTGAACTTCCTTGAGCATCGTCTTCCAGTCTTTGTAGAGCTTGGTGACGCCCCATTTCTCTTCCATCACCTTGAGACGGGCGGGGTTGATATCCACGCCGGCGACGACTTCCACGTCGTCGAACTGCTTGAGTGCGCCAAGGTGGGTCTGCGCGATGCCGCCGCAGCCGATGATGGCGATGCGGAACTTCTTGCCTTTATACGCGGCTTTTCCATCGTCCATCGCCAGTGAATCGGTCGAAACGCTTTTGTCTGCCATGGGTCGTTAAACCTTTAAAAAAGGGAAACCTCGATATCCGTTCAGGTCGGGAAAGTGTCACGATTTGCGAAAAAAATGCAATGACCCGCGTAGTGTTCCGCAACCGGTCGCGTTGGGGGTTGTTCGGGGGTATCCTGTGAGGGATATGGCCTGGACAACGTTGTGCGAGGTGTCTGAATTGAAGGAAGGGACTGGGAAATACGTCGAAATCGACGGGTTTCGGCTGGCGGTGTTCCTGCACGAAAGCCAGCCCTACGTGCTGGACAACGAGTGTCCCCACGCCGGCGGCGACATGTCGCAGGGGTGGATCGACGATGAGGCCTGTGCGGTCTGTCCCTGGCACGCCTGGAGTTTCCACCTGAAGGACGGCCGCCTCAAGGGGGGCAGCGGGGCGGCGGGCCTGAGCACCTACCCCGTCCGCATCCACGAGTTCGAAGGCCGGCAACTCGTGCAGGCGGATTTGCCGATGGCGTGATTGAAGGGCCGGATGATCACGATATGCCTCCCGTGCTGAACTACGCCGAGCGATCGTCGTCGCCGGTCCGCGAGCCGTATCGCCCAAGCTATCTCATGATGTTCGGGTGTCTCCTCGGCGCAACAGTTTGCCTCGGCCTTTCCGCCTCTGGCCGTCTCATGGGCGTTCGGATATTGATGGTGATCCTCGTGCCATGCTGGGTTGCCGTGGCGGTACTCGCATTCTCGTGCTGGCCTGTTGCTGTGGCCGACTGTGTGCTCGCATTACTTCCCAGAAGAGAACGCGCGAAGAGCGTCTTCGGCGGGATTGTTGTTATGCTTGGAGTAACCGCCTCACTATTGCTGCTCATCTCGAGCGCCTGGATCGCATTCTCATGAACCCCAACATCGGTTCCCGCCCCCGCGACTACGCGATCCTCATCTTCGGCGTCTTCGCCTGTTCGCTGTCGGTCATCTTTCTGAAGGACAGCAGCACGCATCCGATCTGGCTTTCGGGCATTCGCACGCTCATTGCGGCGATGTTCCTCACGCCGCTGGTGGTGATGGAAGCACGGAAGAATCCGGGCGACATCTCCCTGCGGCAGATCTTCCGGTCGGCCCCGGGCGGGCTGCTCCTGGCGGTGCACCTCATCAGTTGGACGGCGGGCGCCCGCGAAACGTCGGCGGCGAACGGGTCGCTCATCGTGAACCTCGCCACCGTCGCCATGCCGATCATCATGTGGCTGATGAACGGCGAGCGCATCAACCGCGGCGAGATCATCGGGTCGGCGGTCGCGATGTCGGGCGTGCTGATCATGGTGTCGGGCACGATCGGCTTCGGCGGCAGTGTATGGGGCGAGCTGATCTGCTTTGCCTCGATGATCCTCTATTGCCTCTACCTCGCCTTCGCCCGGCGAAACGGGATGGGGCGGAACATCTGGCTGTACGTCGTGCCGCTGTATTACATCTGCGGCATTACGTGCGTGGGCACGGCGCTGCTCGTCCCCGGCATCCCGCTGCCGCCGATCAGCCAGCACGAAGTGGCGATGCTGGTCTGCCTCGGCCTGATCCCCACCGTGCTCGGCCACTCGATCATGAACTGGTGCATCAAATCGATGCGAGGGCAGGTCGTCTCCACCGCCAACCTCTTCCAGTTCGCGTTCGCGGGCGTGATCGCGTTCTTCCAGTTCGGCGAGATCCCCGGCAGGCTCTTCTATCCGATGTGCCTGCTCATCATCATCGGCTCCGCGATTGTCATTCGCTCACACCGGGCGAGCGTCGATGTCGACGCAGAATCGTAATGTCGAATGCGAGCAGGGCGTTCCGATCCGCGGAAAGCCCCGCTCGCATTCGATTCTTCTCGTCAGGCAGACCTGCTGCCGGCGAGCAGTAGGGTTACGCATCAGGCGCGCGCCTGCGCCGGATGAGGAACGCCGCCGCCGGGGCGAGCAGGGCGAAGCTTACGGGCTCGGGAATGACGACGACCGAATCCCACGTCGTGCCGATTCGAATCTCGTCAAGGAGCAGGGTTTCAGTCTCGAAACCCGCGCCGCCGAGGCTGAAGGTGCGAAGGGCGATCTGATTCAGGATATTCAGATTGTTGGTCCTCACTGCCGTCCCGACGGGAGTGGATTCCGCGGCAGGGGCGGCCGTGTTGGCGTCGAAGATCCACAGGTTAGCCGTGTCGAAAAACTGATTAGTTGACTTGCTGATCTTTACGACCACCTGAAACGCAGCAGTGGTATCGACGGGCGCCGGACTTGCATTGATTGTGGTGTAGTGGTTACTTGTGCTGCCTGGGGCGCTGGCCAAACTACTACTGCCGGAACGCACTAAGAATGGATTGCCGGTGACATTGCGTAACCCCGCACCAAACAGGTCGTTGAAGTCGCCGTTCGCACTCTGTGAAAGATCACCGTAGAGGCTGTGGCCGATATAGAGGTTGATGAATTCGTTGCCGCTGAAGTTCTCAGCGCGGATCAGGAAGCTGAAATAGGTTGTACCGGACTGTTGCGTAAAGTTCCGATACAGCGTCCGGCCGGCGTTGGCCGTAGGTGCTTCGTCCGTGCCACCTTGGACGTTTTGCAACTTCAGCGCCTTCGATCCCCCGTTTTGTCCGCCGCCCGAAAGGGTGCGGGCAGACACGTCAATGGTGCTGCTTGAGATGGAGTTGGTTTGCCACGCATTGGTCCAACCAGTTCCCTGGTTTTGCCCGATCAGGCGGGAATCGGCGGCGTAATCTTCAAAACCATCGTACGCGATTTGTGCGGCAAAACTGGTTGTCACTAGGCCGCTGACGCATATCGCGGTCATCGCGGCAGACTTGAGGGTGGACATCCTGTAACTCCTTTTGCGGCCAAGGGGGGAGACCGCAGCATGACTGAAAGAAATGGGCGGAAATGGTTGAGTTTCCCGAGGTTAAGATTAATCGATCTTTCGATTTTGTCAAATAAAAATCGTCGCTCTCAATTTAGAAAACTCCAAAGTAGTCAAACGCCATAGAAGCCGCGGGAGAACGAAAAAACTAAAGCGAGGATTCTTAAGATGGAGCACTCCAGAGCAATCTAGAAATATCGATTTTTGAGAGCGTTATCTATATTCTCGATAATGGAGGTGACGGCGATCGAAAAATCATGATGCGCGCGGAGGGCGCGATGATTTCCCTTTGCCGCATGAGGTGCTGGCGAAGCGAGTCGATAAATCGATTAAATAAGTTTGTGCGAAATATGCGGGCGGCAAATGCGGTGGAGTAAAGACACGATAAACGGTGTGCCTGTTAGTGCGCATAGGGCACCACGTTGGCCAAATCGGCCGCTGACGACGACAGCGTTCACTTTGGATTTTCGATGTACTTCGCGCCGCCGCGGCAGGTTTTGAGGTAGTTCAGGCCGTGGACCTGACCGGTCATTTCCAGGTCGCCTTTGTAGACCGGGTCGTGCCAGCCTTCGATGTCGATGCTGCCCTTGAAGCCGTTCATACGCAGGATCGAGATGACGTCGGCCCAGTTCGTGTCGCCAAACCCCGGCGTGCGATGCCAAACGAACGGCACGCCGCCGCGAAGGCCTTTTTCCTTCAGCACGTCCCAGGCGATCGTCGCGTCCTTGCCGTGGACGTGCCAGATCTTTTTAATGTACTTGCGAAGCTGCGGAATCGGGTCGATCAGGCTCACCATCTGGTGACACGGCTCCCAGCACAGGCCGAGCACGTCGCCGGGCACCTCGTTCCACATCGCGTCCCAGAAGGTGGGAGAGTGGGCGACGTTCCACTTGGCCGATTGCCAGGTGCCGCCCATATCGCAGTTTTCGAAGCCGATCTTCACGCCCTTCTGCTCGGCGCGTTTCGACAGTTCACCCCACACTTTTTTAAATGCCGCCATCGATTCCATGGTCGGCTTGCCTTCAATGGCCCCGGCAAAGCCGACGACGACGTTGCAGCCGAACAGGTGCGCGTGGTCGATGTATTCGCCAAACCACCTGGCGTCTTCTTCCTTTTCCAGCGGGTTGCCGAAGTAGCCGATGGAACTGATCACCGCCTTGCCTTCGGTCGCGGTGCGCACCTCGCCGGCGACGCGCTCGAAGTCCACTTCCGTTACGCCGAATCCGCCGGTGAGCTGAAAGCTCTCGAACCCGTGATCGATGATCTGCGGGATGTGCGACGGGGCGTTCTTGATGCCGACGAGCGTTCCGATGCGAATGTCCAGCAATGCCATTGGTCCTGTCCTTTTCCAATCCCTCGAACCGACTAATATACCGTCTTGGACTCGATTGAAGTATCCCTCATCATCCCCACGCTGAACGAGGCCGCGAACCTCACGCCGCTGGCGGAGCGAATCGATGCCGCCATGCGAGGCAGGCGGTATGAGGTGCTGATCATCGACGACAACAGCCGCGACAACACGTCCACCGTGTGCGAGCAGCTTTCCCGGCGATTTCCCCTGCGACTGGTCGTTCGCCTGCATCCTAAGGACGGGCTTTCCGGCGCCGTGCTGCATGGCATGGCGCAGGCGCGGGGGAAAATCCTGGTCGTGATGGATGCCGACCTGCAACATCCGCCGGAGAAGCTGTCGGAAATCGTGTTTCCGCTGGAGCGGAACGAGGCCGATTTCGTCATCGGTTCGCGATATGTGAAGGGCGGCTCGATCGAGGCCGGCTGGTCGCCTTACCGGGCGATCAACAGTTGGGTTGCCACAGTCCTCGCCCGGCCATTCGCGGGGAAGGTGCGTGACCCGATGAGCGGGTTCATCGCGCTCAGACGGGCGGACTACCAGCAGGCGAAGCGCCTTACGCCGCTGGGCTACAAGATCGGGCTTGAACTGCTTTGCAAGACCAAAGCCAAACGCGTGCTGGAAGTGCCGATTCACTTCAGCAAGCGCGCGGCGGGCGAATCGAAGCTGAGCCTGAAGGAGCAGTTCCGATACCTGGAGCACTTGTCTCGCCTTTACGATTTCAGCTATCCGCGATTGTCTCCGATGCTGAAGTTCCTGATCGTGACGACGATCAGTTGGAGCGTGGCGGCGGCGTATTTTGTGGCGATGCGGGCGATCGGGTGGGGCGTGCCAACCAGCGTCGTCTTCTCCTACGGATGGGTTGTCGCGGTGACGGCGGTGTTTCACGCGAGGTATGTGCGGACGCAACGCGAGTTCCTGCTGCATCCCCGGCCGTGGGTGGATTTTTTTCTCGCTGGCATCGGCGAATGGGTCGCCTGCGCGCTCGTCGCGTGGTATCTCACGCGGCGTGCAGAGGTGCCGCATGAGTTTGACGTCTTCTTCCTCAGCTTTGCCGCGGCGATGCTCATCCGATACATCCTGCGAAAGGAATTGCTGCTGGACGTGCGCGGGTTGCGGCATGAGGTGCGGAAGGACGAGATGAAGTGAAACTGCCTGGTGACATTCAACCGCAATCCGACCGTAAGCCGATCTTCATTGCCGCCGCGTTGTTTTCGGTGCTGTCGATCTGGATGGCGGTGGCGTCGAACGGGTTTCTCGAGGCCGACAGCATCACGCATTATCTCGCCCGGCGATTTGCGCTGTCGGAGCCGGCCCATCTGGTCAGCGTCTGGACGCGGCCGCTCTGCGTGATTCTCTACGCCATCCCCGCCTACGTTGGCGGGATCGTGGGGACGCGGTTGATGTCGCTGGCGTTGGTGATCGCGATGTTGGCGGCGGCGCTTGCGGTCAATCGCACGCAGAACTTCACCCGCCCGGCGTTCGTCGCGATCTTCCTGCTTACCCAGCCGCTTTTGTTCGCGCACTCCTTCTCCGAACTGACGGAAATCCCGTTCGCGCTCCTGCTGCTGCTGGCCTTTCTCGCGTATCAGCGAAAGCAGTTCTTCCTGCTCGCAATTCTTGCGGCGATCAGCCCGTGGGCGCGGCCGGAAGGCTTCGGTCTCATTCTGGTGACGGCGGTGGCGCTGTGGGCGCATCGCGGGTTTGAGTGGACGCTGTTCCTGCCGGTGGGGCTGATCTTCTGGTCGTATGCGGGCTGGAACGTCTATGGCGGGCCGTCGGAATATCCCTGGTGGAGATGGCTCACGGAAAACTGGCCTTACTCCGGCGACAGCGTTTACGGCAGCGGATCGCCTTTTCGGTTCGTGATGGTCCTTCCCGCCATCATTGGGCCGATGGCGTTTCCATTCATGTGGATTGGCGCTGCCCGAGCGTTTTTCCTGCCCAAGTCCGACGATCCGAACGACGCACCGAAGCCGGGCGTGCGAGGATATCTTGAACGCGCGGTGCGCCGGTTTCTCTCCGATCACGCGTTCCGCTGCCAATGCCTGATTGCGCTGGTTCCCCTCGGCATCCTTGCCGTTCACAGCGTGCTGTGGGCGTTTGGGAAAATGGCGTCCAACGGCGAGCCTCGCTACATGCTGATCGTCGCGCCGTTCTGGGCGTTGCTCGCCGCCAGGGGATATGAGTGGACATGCGAGGTCATTGAGATCCGCAGGCCGCTGCGCTGGACCGTGCTGGCCGCCATCGCGCCGATCGCTGCGCACATGGCCTACCCGGTTTTCCCGATCGGCCCGGCCGCCGACGATCGGCTGGCAAAGCAGGTGGTCGCCTGGTTGAAATCGCAGGACGCGCTGCGCGAGCAATACCCGATGCTGGCGGCGGGGCTGCCGCACCTGTTCGTGCAGCTCGATCTCGACAAGCTGGACAAGAGGCATATCGTCGATAGCTCGCAGAAGAGCGTCGCCAACCCGCCGCCCGGCGTGATCTTCGTGTGGGATCCGGTTTACAGCGTCTATAACTCCGACGAGCGATTCGTCGTCACCGAAGACATGCTGAAAGAAAACGGCTGGACGCCGATCGAACGGTTCGACGAAACGTCGTATTGCTACGCGGTCGTCTACCGCAGCCCATCCCCGAAGTAATCACCCACTTTAGAGCAACGAACCGAATGTTGTAGCTGCAACGCCCGCGTCGCCCATTCGAGACGTTTAGAAAACCCATTGGGCGACGCGGGCGTCGCAGCTACAACAAAAAGCGCGGCGCTGTAAATAGAGAGGGTTGCTGTGTAGACATGCGCGCGGCGCCTCTGACGTACGTGTTCATCGCACCGATATGAGATACCTCATACTCTTGCGTTGAGTGGAGAGTAGGTCGAACACATCTCCTGTTACAGAACCCATTGAGCATAAAAAACCTCGCACCGCCGGAGCGGTGCGAGGTAAGGTTGCGCTTGGGTTATCGGGGTCGGCTGACTGGGGCGAATTACAGGTTCCCGCCGCCACCGCCGCCCTGCATTTGCTGCATCACCTGCATGACTGCGGAGATGATGTCCTGCACCGTTTTGCGGGGCAGGTGGGCGTCGATTCGGACGGCGGAGCCTTCCGTGCCGGCGTTGAAGCCGAGCGGCGGGAGGTCGGGCGGGAGTTGGACGGGGATCTGCATCCCGAACGTGCCTGCCACGCCGGCGCCGGTGGTGAAGAACTCGTCGAGCGCCACGAAGCCCTCGTACACGCGGGTCTTGGGCAGTTCCGCCGTCACCACCTTGATGTGTTCAAGGCCGGACAGGTTGTCCTTGTTTTCCTTGGCGGCGGTGATGAACCGGGCGATGTTGTCGTCGGTGGCGCTCTGGGCGAAGAGGAAGTCATCGCCGATCTGGCCGAGGCTGTAATTAAGGCCTTCGCCGCCGTAGAACAGGCCGAGCATCATTTCCGCCTGCATGGCGGCGGGGTCGTCCTTGGCCTGGGGCATTTCGAGCTTCCAGCTATCCAGCGCCACGCCTTCCACCGTGCGGGCGGCAGGGGTGATGACGATGTTGCCGAGGTGATCCTCGGGGGCGTCGGGGTTCTTTTCCTTCGCCTTGGCCTTGATGTCGGCGAACAGTTCGGTGATGAACCCGCCGGTCGCGTCGGCGGCGGCCTTCATGTCGTTCCCGCCGCCTCGGTAGATGGCGATCTGCTGGAAGATGCCTTCCTGCCCGATCTTGGCGGGCGTGGGCATGCCGAAGATGTAGCCCTTGTTTGCCTTGACGGCGGCAAGGATGCTCTTGACGGCGTTCTGCGCTTTTTCCTGGCCTTCGATCTTGTTCAGTTCCTCGACGATCGGCTTGGTGAGGTCATCGACGACCTGCGCGCTGGCCGCCGGATCGGACTGCACGCCGCCGAACACGAGATACTTGCCCGACGGCAGGCCGGTGGTCAGCGAGGCGTTGGTGCCCTTGATGGCGGCAAAGGTTTTGCCGAGGTACGACTCGGGCTTGAACTCACTGATAACGGTGGTGTTGATGCCGGCATCGGTGATGTTCAGGCCGATCGAGGCGCTGTCCACGTCGTTGAGGAACGTGCGGGCAACATTGAAGATCTGCGCGACGGTGGCGTTGATCAGCGGGTGCCACTTTTCCGGCACGTCGCGGCCGAGGTCGCGGGCGAGTTCTTTCTTGGCGTCATTAAAGGCCTCCTCAAGTTTCGGAAGCAGTTCGGGCGAGATCTTGGCGAAGTTGGCGTAAACGACGAAGTCCTGGCGAGCGGCGTCCTTGGCGACGAGGCCCACGGGCTTGAGCGTCGCGGCCGGTTTGGCGGCGACGAAGTTGCGGGTGGGGCTGATGGCGACGTAGGCGCCCCAGTCGGCGACGTAGGACGGGTCGTTATCGCCCTTGAACTTCACCTCGGCGACGCCGCCTTCGGCCTTGGCGCCTTCGAAGTTGCTGAGGAACTCGTCGTAGGTCGTCACGGGCACCAGCACGATGAGGCCGGGGTCGTCGGAGTCCTGGTCTTCGGGCTTCAGGAGGACGAAGGCGAGTTCGCCGTCTTCCTTGAGGCCCTTGGTGACGTTGGCCTGTTGCTTAAGTGATCCGAGCGGGTCGCCCAGCGGGGGGACGAAGCCGTCGATGCCGAAGTCCTTCGCGAGCTGGGCGACCTTCGCGCTGGTCTGCGTGAGGTTCGCCACGCGGATCGCCACGAGCGAATCCGCCGGAGCGCTTTCGAGGACGTTGGCGCGGGCCTGTTGGATTCCAAAGTTCGCCGCGAGGATCGCGACGGCGGCCGCGATGACGCGTTTCGGATTCGGCATAAGAGCTCCTGTATGTTGGTTCAATTCCGACCGGGAAATGCCCGGCCGAAGCCGGACGCTATCACACCCCATTTGAACAATCAACCGGCAACTTTACCGGGTGAAGTGACGGACCGCTACGAGATGCATCTCGTGGCGATCGTGTGGGTTACTGCGATCAGGCGGTTCTCCGGCACGGCGAATCACAACTCTTTGAGGATCGCCATCCCCAGCATGCCCAGGAGAAAGAGGATCACGAGCGAACCGGCGACGATGCCGAAGATCGCGCGGCCCATGCCGTGGCGATCCGGGTGCTTGCGGATATCGCGGATGGCGACGAAACCGAAGATCACCGCGAACGGCGCGAAGATCGGGATGAGCGACAGCAGGCCCAGGTAGCCGGCGGCGATCGCCCAGCCGCTTCGGCCGACGGGAATGAGCATGCGCATGCCCGCGTCCTGACCGATATCGTGTTGCGGCGTGCTTTGCGGGGTGGCGTAGCCGACGGGCATCGGGGGCAGAGGCGGTGGGGCGGGACGTCGCGCCTGGGGCATTGCCGGCGCGGCGGTGGCGGGGTTGGGCGCGAAGATATCCATGATCCCGCCCGCCGTCATCCAGTTGGGCATCGGCTCGCGCCACACCTGGTCGGTCGGCTTCAGCACGCCGGAACGCGCGTCGGCCTGCAACTGCTGGATCGTCACCGGTCCGACCGCCTGGCCATTGCGAACGAAATACCACTCGTCTGTTTTGCTCATCCCGGTGTTCCCCGTTTACTTTTTAATGACGTAGGTGCCGGCGATCATGTCGTGCAACCCCTGCTTGCGCTGGGTCCAGCCGGCCATCATGTAGCCGATGCCGAGGATGATCGCGGACAGGAATTTCGCGAAATGCCGCCCGGTGGCCCGGCCAAAGCTGATGCGATTGCCGTTCACGTCGGTCACGATGATGCCGCACGCCATCTTGCCGAGCGTGGCCTGATGGGAACTGGATTCCATCATCGCCGAGTAAAGCCAGCCGAGGATAATGCCGATCAGATTGCCCGCGCCTTCCGCCAGCGCGATCGCATCGTTGCCTCCGCCCATGGTCAGGCCGATGATCCCGCCGACAATTCCGCCGAGGACGGCGCCTGCGACGCCGGTGATCACGCTGTCGATGATCGTCGCGAGGACGCGCCACCAGAAGCCGACGTAGACGACGCGCCGGGCGGAGTTCGGCAGGAATTGGTTGTTGACGTCTGGCGCGGCGTAGGCCAACGGCGCCTGTTGTGCTGCCTGGCCGAAGATCTCCGGCATTGTCGCGACGGCCTGCCACTGCGACAGCCCCTCGTGCCACACCAGGTCCGCCGCCGCCACCTGGCCTGCGGCGACGCGCTGTTTTAACTCATCGAGCGGGATCGGCCCGAATTGCTGGTTGCCCTGCGCGAAATACCACTCGTTCGGAACGGCCTGAGACATGCGATTACCCTTTCCCCGGTCATTGGAAGAGCCTCCGATTTTATCTGCCGGCGCTCCTCCACGCCAGCACACATGACATCTGCGACGCTCCCCGTACAATCGCGCCCGTTCATGGCCAAACCGCGGAATGATCGTCTCGACTGGGTGCAGTACATCGCTTTGCGCGTCGTCCACATGATGATGCATTGCTGGCCGGTGCAGTGGAACCTTCGGCTGGCACAGCGGATCGGCGACGCGCTTTATTACGTTGACGCCAAGCACCGCAAACGCGCGATCGGGAATCTCACGCGGTCGTTCCCGCATTATTCGCAGAAGAAGATCCAGCGGCTGGCGCGGGAATCGATGCGGCAGACGATCATGCTGTTCATCGAGGTGTTGTTCACGACACGGCTGGTGCGGATCGACACGTTCACCCGCCACGTGCGGCTGGGCGATTTTCAGAAGACGCTTGACCTGCTGATGGACCGGCATCGCGGGCTGATCATGCTGACGGGGCACTACGGCAACTGGGAAATCCTGGGTT
>JBBCIV010000201.1:0-11231 GCA_037189665.1 Phycisphaerae bacterium
CGCGCAGCGCAACGTCAAAAATCAGGCAAAAAATCGCAAAAAAAATCCGGCCGTCTCGATAAAGCGGCCGGGAGGGAGGTTCGGGGGGGGGGGACAGCCGGCCTGGCTATCGCTGCCCGAGCACGACCAGTTTCTGGCTGGGCATGTCGACGTCGGCGATGCGCTCGCGGGCGAAGCCGACGCAGGCGCGTTCGATCTCGGCGAGCATCTGGATGAGGAACGACCTCGTGCCGGGGTCGGTGGCGCTGGTGAGCAGTTGCTGGGTCATCCCGCGCACGCGGTTGAAGTGGCCGCGCGAGGCGCCGTCCGGGCCGTCGAGGCCCATGGGGTCGTTGCTGAAGAAGCAGAACGCGCGGGCGTCGATGATCTTCAGCCCGGCGGCGTGGACGATCTGTTCGAACTCATACCGGCTGCGCACGAGCATCCACTCGGTGCGCATCGTCGCGCGGGGCAGGTATTCGGTGGTGACGATTCGCCCGCCCGGCGCGAGGTGGTTTGCCAGGTTCTGCACGGCACGGACGTAGCGGTCGTTTTCGGGGATGTGGAACAGGACGTTGGCGATGTTGATGAGGTCAAACCGCTCGCATAAATCGAGCTCGGGCTTGGTGATATCGCAGACGTCGAATTTCAGTTCGGTATGCGGCGTGGACGGATACCAGCGGTTCAGCAGCCGTACCGAAGCGGCGGCGAAATCGACGCCCATCAGCTTTTTCGGCCGGAAGTGGCTGGTGAAGAAATGAACCCATCGGCCGGAGCCCGAGCCGACGTCGAGGATGCGCGTGTCCTCGTCGATCAGCTTCAGGTCGCCGATCAACTGCCGGTACGCCGGGTAAAGCACCTCGTCTTCCACCGGCGAGCTATACCGAAGCTGCTCGACGCCCTCGGCCGACTCGTCTGCGCGCTGCCAGTTCGTTTCATAGTGCTTGCGAATGTCGTCCTGAAGCATGGGCATGAGCGAATCTCCTGGCTGGGGCCGATAACCGATTCATCGGCAACCGGCGGTGTCGGGCTCAAACATTTGCGGCGCGTCAGGAGAAGGTTGCCCGTGCTGGAAGGCAGATCGACATGACGACTCCCGACGATTAACATCGTTCTTCTTCGGGGATAAGCGTCTCAGGAACGCTTATGAAAGTCCGATTTCGAGCGGCAGCAGCATAGGGAGGTGTAGTCGTGGACGAAAAAGACCTGAAACTCATGTTTCCGACGATGACGCCGGTGAAATCGGCGCCCGCGCTCTTCCGCATCAACGGCTGTGGCCTGGCGATGTACGGCCGGCGCGATTCGCACGCGGAGACGGGAACTTACATCTCGACCTGGTGCGCCTGCCTTCTGTTTATCCCGGTCTTCGCACTGCGGGCGTACCGCGTCGCCGACGCCGAGAACGGCGGGCAGTATTTCATCGGGCGCGAGGCGTTGTCGGGGCTGGCCAAGGCGTTCAATGCCTCGCTGATCGCCGCGATTGCGATCGGCTTGGGGGCTTATCAATACGCCGAATACACCTCCACGCCTGCCTACAAAGCCCGCCAGCAGATGGCCGCGGCGGCGAAGCTGGAACAGCAGGGGCGGTTGGCGGAAGCGGCGCGGACGTACGAGTCGCTCGTGGTCACCGACACGACGGAAAAGGAAAACGCGATAAACGCCATCAGGGCGCTGATCAACGGCCCGGCGCAGCAGGCGGCGTTGGGCGAGGCCGCGGGCGTGTTTGCCAGCGCGACGAAGGTCGCCCGGCGCGGTCATGGCCTGCCTCCCACGGAGGCGAGCGAACTGGCGATCAAATTGGCGACGGCGCGCGGGGAGGCCGACCCACGCGGCGCGGTGGCAGTGCTGGACGCGATCGTTCCGCTGGTGCTCGATACCCGCGCGGTGGACGAGAAGCGCCTGCACTTCCTGCGTGCGCTGGCCGCTCGCGAGCCGCAGAACCTGGAGGTGATCGTTCCGCTGGCATCGTTGCTGGAAGCGCAGGGGCGCATCGACGAGGCGGCGGATCTGCTGACGCCAGTTCAACGTCAGCTCGCCGATGGCGAGGGGGCGCGCGTGCTGGGAACGGTGTTGAGCCGGCAGGGCGATTATGAGGGGGCCTACGCGCTGCTGTGGCCGTACGTGAAGGGCCGGCTGGACGCGCTTCGCGCAGCCGAAAAGCGTTCCGCCGACACGCTCGATCGACTTTGGGATCGCGAGGTGGATGACCTGCGGCAAAACAAAGGCCCGCAGAGCTTCTACAAAAAGCTGGAAAGCGCGACCGAGGCCCAGCGGAACGCGCTGGTTCAGGAGTATGTCCACGGGCGTCTGAGGGGGCACCCGGAGTACGTGGCGTCGCAGGACGCGTTGGAACAGGCGGCGCGGATCGTGCCTGTGGCGCTGGAATTGGGAACGGTGCTGGTCCAGCGGGCGCAGGCGCAATCGACCCCCGACGCGCGCAAATCGCAGCTTGAGTCGGCGGAGCAGATCTTCCTGGCGATCAGCGGGATCGCCAGCGAGTCCGACAAGTACCGCATTACGCTCGGCCAGGTCTACTACTGGCTCGGCAAGCCGGCGGAGGGCCGCAAGCTGTTTGATGAATATATGGAGTCGAACTCGCGATCGGCGCGAAGCATGATGATGATCGCGTCGCAACTGAGGCAAGTCGGGCTGGAATCCGAAGCCCGCAAGCTTGCCGAACAGTCGTACGACGGCGCGACGACGACGGAAGACAAACACGATGCGGCGTCGCTGCGCGCCGTTTGCAGCGTCGACGAGGGGGACGAGATCGAGTGGCTGCGGAAGTCCAATACGGAAGATCCCCATGTGAAGGCCAGTCTCGAGAAAGCGCTTGGCAGGCAGGCTCGCGATCAGGGTCGCGACCAGGATGCGGTGAAGCACTATACCGCGGCCATCGCGGCGTACGGGGCGATGCCTCGTAGCTCGCTTACCCTGAACGAAACCGCGCTCGCCTACGCCGGCATCTATTACTCGGGAGGCGATCCGCAGTCGATCGGCCGATGTGTGGACCATTTCCAGCAGGCGTTGGACCTGGAGCCGAGCGACACGATCCTGCTGATCAACGCTGCCTCGACGATCCTCTCTGCGGCGATGGCAGACGTGATCGGCAACGAGATTGACCTGCGCGCCCTGCGCCGGTCGGGCGAATTCGATCTGCTCCGCTTCCTCTACGAGGATGACGACGGACGGGCGGCGGTGGTCGGCCGGCTGAAGGCGCATCCCGGCGTAACGCGGGCGATGTCGTACTACGACAAGGTGCTGGTGCTGGCCCCGAAGAACGCCAGCGGATACGGCATGCTCTTCCGGTATTACCGATTTACGAAAGACGAGGCGGCGCTTCGGTCGCTGGACGCGAAGCTGAAGGGGGCGGAACTGGACATGTCGGACTCGCTGGAGCGATTGAAGGAATCGCTCAGCGGTGCGAAGGATGCCCAGCATATCGCGACGGCGCAGGCATCGTTGAAAAGGTATCGAGAGCGCATGGCGAGCGTTCGTCCTGCCGGCGGTCGGACGGCGGGAGTGGCGGTGGCGGACGTCGCGGAGCAGATGCTCGGGCTGTACTGGCTTGGGGTTGAAGTGGACCTGGACGAAGCGGTCAGGCTGGCGGAGGAGGCCCGCACATTGGCGCCCTGCTCAAGCACGACGCAGTTGCTGATCGCCGCTCGCCTCGGTCGTGTGGGTCGGGAGTTGTGCAACCGTGATGCCGACTTCAAGGCGTTCTGGCAGCAATATCGCCGCGTGTTGGACACCTCGAGATTGCTGGCGGTGGCGTTGAGCCGCCCCGGCCCGCTGCGTGACCGGGTGCTGGAGAACGCGGAGTTCATCGCGACGCTCGACCTTATTAAGGCCGACGCAACGAAGTTTGTCGGTGGCTATGGGCCGTGGGAATGGGCGATGCTTCGGCACGTAGACGAAGCCGAAGCGCGGAAGGCTGCCGACCGCGTCCGCGCTGAACCGCGACGGGAGGTCGAGCGGTCGATCTACGCATCGCTCTCGCCGGCGAGCGTCTCCGACGCGATCGATGCCTACTGGCTGATGCAAATCCACAGCCGTCCGGAAGAGGCCAAGGCGGCGCTCGACCGCCTGAAGGCGTTGTCATTGCCCGTGCCGCCGATGGAATAGCTGTGGCGTCGCCGCGCGAGAGGGATCGCGCGCGAGCGAGATAGTTTATGGGGGAACAGCCGGCCGACCTTGCCGGCCCACCACTGTTGGCAGGCAACCATGTATTGGCCGAGGATCGGCTTGGCAGGGCAAGCCCCTCGGATTCCGGTCGGTCGTTTCAGCTGAGTTGGCGCGGACCATCGTTCTGGCGCCGGATCACTCACTATGTCGTGGCATGCCCGTTGCGATGCCGGCGTGGCCCTTTGCCGCACGGATAACGTGAACTTGACTCCGTTGAGGGGAAATCGCATAATGAGCATATGCGAAATGGGGAATATAAGAATTTTGGAAACTTCTCTGACTCCATGCTGATGCTCGTCGTCGAGCGCCTTCGGGCGCTGGCGGACGAGAGCCGGATTCGGCTGCTCCTGCGGCTCAAGCGCGGGCCGGCGAGCGTCGGAGAGCTGGCGAGGGAACTCGGCGTCGCACAACCGTCGGTGTCGAAGCATCTGAGCGTGCTGAAGCAGGCCGGCCTGCTCGACTGCGAGCGACGCGGGACGGCGGTCATCTACTCGATCCGCGACCAATCCATCTTCGAGCTGTGTTCCATCGTGTGCGACGGGGTCGCGCGGTTCGTCCGCGAGCAGCACGACGCGCTCGGGCTTGGCATTGAACGCGATACCCCCACGGCGAAGGCAAATCGGACGAAAACCAAATAACCCGGCGGCTGCGTCGCACCCGAAGTCGTTTGACGACGCCCGCCGAGCTGAAAGGAAATCACCCATGGACACGACAACGACAACCCCGGCAGCGCCGGCGGTGACCGAACTCACGCCGGCCGAGGCGAGACGGCGTCGGGACGCCGGCGAACTGGTCATCGTCGACGTGCGCACCGAAGTGGAGTACGCATCGGCGCACGCCGACGGCGCGGAACACGTGCCGCTCGATCGATTTGACCCGCATGACGTCCTCCGGCGCTTCGGCAGCAAGGCGGCGATCGCGTGCATTTGCAAAAGCGGCATGCGCGGCGGCAAGGCGGCGAAGCTGCTCGTCGATGCCGGCGCGGCGGGCGTGGTGAACGTCGCCGGCGGCACGCAGGCCTGGGAGGCCGCAGGACTTCCGGTCGAGCGGCAGTCGCGGGTGATTCCGATCGAGCGGCAAGTGCTCATCGGCGCGGGATCGCTCGTCACGGCGGGCGTGTTGTTGGCTTATTTCGTCCATCCGGCGTTCGTGATCCTGAGCTTGTTTGTCGGCTGCGGGCTGATGTTCGCAGGCATCACCGGGTTCTGCGGGATGGCGCTGGTGCTGGCGCGGATGCCGTGGAACAAAAATTTCTCGAAGAAGTGCTGCGGAGGTGCCTCATGCGCCGCATAGTCATTGTTGGTGGAGTCGCGGGTGGGATGAGCGCGGCGACGCGCGCACGCCGGATGAACGAGGAAGTCGAGATTGTCGTCATCGAAAAGGGCGGCTACATCTCCTTCGCCAACTGCGGCCTGCCGTATCACTTGGCCGGGCGGATCGAGCAGGAGCGCGATCTGCTGCTGACGAATCCGAAGCAGGTGTGGTCGCGGTTCCGGATCGACGCGCGCGTTCACGAAGAGGCGATCGCGATCGACCGGGCCTCCAAGTCTGTTCGCATCAAGCGATTGGGCGACGGGACCGAGTACGACCTTTTGTACGACAAGCTGATCCTCGCGCCCGGCGCCAGCGCGATCGTTCCGCCAATCCCGAACGTCGATGCGGGCAACGTGGCGCTGTTGCGGTCGATGGAGGACATGCAGCAGATCCGCCAGCGATTCGCCGGCCAGCGGCCGAGGCGGATCACCATCGTCGGCGGCGGGTTCATCGGGCTGGAGATGGCGGAGGCGATGGTCGAGCGTGGCCTGGAGGTCGCCGTCGTCGAAAAAGCTCCGCGCGTGCTCCCGCCGATCGACCTGGAGATGGCGCGGTTCGTCGAAGACGAGCTTCGTCGGCATGGCGTGACGGTTTATTCCAACAACGGGCTGAAGTCGCTGCTCGGAGCGAAGGGCCGCGTCACGCGCGTGGAACTCGAGGACGGCACGGCGATCGACGCCGACCTGGTGCTGCTGTCGATCGGCGTACGGCCGAACGTGGCGCTGGCAAAGCAGGCGGGGCTGACGATCGGCGCCAGCGGCGCGATCGAGGTCGATGCGTATCAGCGGACGAACGATCCCGACATCTACGCCGTCGGCGACGTTGCCGAGGTGACGCACGGCGTGCACGGCAAGCGCATGCGCATCCCGCTTGCGGGACCGGCGAACCGACAGGGCCGGCTCGCGGGCGAGCACGCCGCTGTCGGCTCGGCGCTGGCAGGCGGCGCGGCGGTGCTCGGCACGGCGATCGTCGGGGTGTTCGATCTGTCGGTCGCGGCGACGGGCCTGGGCGAGAAGGCGGCGCGCGATGCGGGCTTCGATGTCGACACGGCATACGTCCTGCCGAACCACCACGCCGGCTACTATCCCGGCGCGGAGATGATGCGCATCAAGCTCATCTACGACAAATCCACCGGCCGCGTGCTCGGCGGGCAGATCGTGGGCAGGGCGGGCGTGGACAAACGCATCGACGTGCTGGCGACCGCGATCACCTTCGGCGCAACCGTCGAACAACTCGCCTCGCTTGACCTCGCCTACGCCCCGCAGTTCGGGGCCGCGAAAGATCCGCTGCACATGGCGGCGTTCGTGGCGTTGAACCAGTTGAACGGCGTGTCGCGCGGCGTGGCGTTCGGACAGTTGAACGGCGATCAGTTGATCGACGTCCGCGCCCCCGCGGAGTTCGCCGCCGGCTCGTTGAAGGGCGCGGTCAACATCCCGCTGGAAGAACTGCGCGATCGCGCGGGCGAACTCGACCCGTCCCGATCGACCGTCGTCTTCTGCCGCGTCGGCCAGCGCGGGTTCGTCGCGGAACGCATCCTGCGACAACGCGGGTTCGCCGATGTAAAGAACCTGAAGGGCGGCTACCTGATGGCGAACTGATCCATCGGCGGGCGCTATGGCACGGGCAGCGGGTGCAGCGATTTGGCCATCACGTGCCCGGCCCATACCAACGCCAGCCCCACGACGTTGCTGAGCACGACGTACCAGAGCGCGACGATCGGCTTGCCCTCGCCCATCAACTGAAACGTCTCGCGGCCGAACGAGCTGAAGGTCGTGAATCCGCCGATCACGCCGATGAGGACGGCGAGCCGGAGCGTCTCGCGCATCGGCATCACGTTGGCGAAAAACGTCGCCAGGTAGCCGATCGCGAAACACCCGACGATGTTGATCAGGAACGTGCCCAGCGGAAACGCCCCGTGGTACTCCTTCGCCACCGCGAGGCTGATCCAGTACCTCAGCACACCGCCGACGCCGGCGCCTATGAAGATAGCGATGGTGTGGTTCATATACAGTTCACTTTCGCTGGACGGCGGACCGTCGTCTACAGCGTCGCAGCTACAACATTCGGCGCGTCGCCCGTCGCCCTAGGCCGCTTCGAAAAACGCCCGCAGCGCGAACAGCCACAGCGGGATCGTCAGGCATGAGCACACCGTCGTCCAGAACACGCAGTCGGCGGCGAGCTTGGCGTCGCCTTCGAGTTCGAGCGTCAGCAGCAACGTGTTCACCGCGGTCGGCACGGCGGCGGTGAGGATGAGGATTTGGGCGGGCCAGCCGTTTTCGCCCCAGAGATCGACGGGCTTATAGCCTGTCAGGTGCAGCAGGTAGAGCATCAGCCCCATCTGGATTGGCCCGAAGCCGAGCCGCAGCAGCAGCACCGCCGACACCGGCTTCCATCGCGGCCAGCGGGGGTTTTGCGCGAGCTGCGCTCCCAGCGTCACCAGCGCCAAGGGCACGAGCGCCGCGGCGATATATTGCGCGGGCTTGTCGATGATGATCGGCAGGGCGTGCGACGGATCGCTCGACAGCCACCACTTGGCCGTCAGCCCGCACACGAGTGCCGGGATCATCGGTAGGCGAAACATCCGCCACACCACGTTCCACGCGAAGCCGCTCTTCATCGACGCCGCGATCGACAGCCCGACCGTGAACACCAGCAGGTTCTGCGTCATCACCACGAACGCCTGTACCGCGCCCCCGTCGCGGCCGGTCTCGCGCGGGTAGGCCAGCTCGGCCAGCGGGATGCCATAATTGGCGGAGTTGTAAAACATCACCGCCAGCGCGATCGACGCCAGCATCCGGTGCGACACCCGCATCGCCCGGCCGACGCCGAAGATCAACGCTCCCAGGATCGCCACCTGCAACACCGATACCCCGACAATGCCGCCCATGTCCGCAAACCGAAGCTGGCTGTGCGCGATCGTGTGAAAAATGAAGGCGGGGACGGCGAAATAAATGTTCAGCTTCGACATCGTGCTGACGTCGATGCTGAACTTGCGCTTCAGGAACACGCCGACCAGGATCATCACGATGATCGGCCCGGTGACGTCTAGTATGATATCGGAAAACATTCGGTAGCCGCCACGATAGGCCCCCGCTCGCCCGCCGCAAGGGGCGGGGATGAGCAGAACCGGGTGGATCGTTTGCACTTGTGCCGGCTATGATCCGGCCATGAGCAGCGCGCTTCCCGGGATGGGTCATCGGTCGTTCAGGCCCGACGACAATCAGAAAACCGAACTGCTGACCCGTCAGGGCGAGCTTCGCCGCATCCTTTCTTTCGCCGGTTGGACGATCGACGACGTCATCGACAACCCCATCGCCCGCCGCGACGTCCGCCAGTGGTACAAGCTCGGCCGCTGGATGACCCGCCGCCTCGAAATCGGCGAACTTGAACGCCAGTGGAACCCGACACGATAGCGCCGCGGCACCTGCCTCACCGCAAGAACTCGTTCTCCTTGGTCACGACAAAACTCTCATTTTTTGTAGCCGCGACGCCTGCGTCGCCCATTCGAGACGTTCCGAAAAACCAATTGGCGACGCAGGCGTCGCAGCTACAACATTCGGTTCGTTCCCATTCCGTCAATTCCAATTATTCTTAAGAACATTGGAATTAGCGGAGGATCATACGTCGCAGGTGGACCGCGCTGACAGGCTGCGGGTGGAAGCGGCCATATAATGGGAGTTGTGTTGTCGATCGTGGAAACGTTCGTGCTCGTCGCGTACGGCCTTGCGGGGGTAGGGGCGTGGGGCGTGTTCTGGCTTGGGATGATCAAGGGCCGCGCGCGGCTGGCGATCCGGCCGGCTTCGTTGCCCGCGGTCGATCCGTTGCCACGCGTGACGATCGTGCTGCCGGCGAGGAACGAAGCGGAGCATATCGATGCATGTTGCGCCTCGCTGCTCGCCCAGGATTTCCCCGATCTCCAGGTCATCGTCGTGGACGACCGCAGCAGCGACGCGACGGGCCATCGCCTTGATGCCATCGCTTCCCGCGAGCCCCGTTTGCACGTCGTTCACGTTCGCGAAGGCGATCTGCCCGACCAGTGGTTCGGCAAAACGCACGCCATGCATCTGGGCGCCCGGCACGCCGATGCCGACTGGCTGGTTTTCACCGATTCGGATTGCCGCCTTGCCCCGAACGCCGTCCGCGAGGGCATTTTCACCGGCGAGGCGCGTCGGTTTGATCTGGTCAGCTTCGTCCCGAGATTTTCGACGCGCGGGTTCTGGGACAGCCTGATGACCCCGCTCGGCGGCATCGTCACCAGCGCCATGTATACGACGATGTACGCCAACTCGACGAAGTTGTCGAAGGTCGCGTTCGCGTGCGGCCAGTTCATCGCGATCCGCAAGACGGTGTACGACGCGGTCGGCGGATTCGAGGCGGTGCGGCATTGGCCTTCGGACGACGTGGAGATCGCGCGGCTGCTGAAGCGCAGCGGCTATCGCCCGCGACTGGGATGGGGCATGGATCTGGTCAGCGCGCACATGTACAGCAGCGGCCGGGAGGTATGGCGGGGGTGGGCGCGGAATTTCATCATCGCCAGCCGCGGCCGGCCGGGGCGGGTGTTGATGGGGATCGCCTTCCTGCTGGCCAGCGTGTTCACGATCTACCCTGCGATCATCTGGGGCGCCGTCACCGGCAATCCCCTATGGCTGGCGATAGCGGGGCTGCATGCCATTACGATGACCTGGGCGCTCGCGGCCGCGTATCGGTGGGGAAGTTACAAGGCGATGTATGCGCTGCTCTGGCCGATCGGGTCGATCATGCTGCTGGCGATTTTCGCGAGGTCGCTGTATCTCTGTGCCACCGGCCGGGTGGACTGGCGCGGCGCGACGTATTCGCTGAGAATGACGCCGGCGGCGGCGGATACAACTTAGCACACACAGGAGGCACCTGCGATGGATCGAACCTTTTCCCAATCGATCGGCGAGCACGCCGTGCTCACCGGCGCGCTTCCGCGTATCGCGATCTGTCATCCGGCGGCGCAGGGCGAAATCTTCCTCCACGGCGCCCATCTCACCCAGTGGCAGCCGGCAGGTCATGAGCCGGTGCTGTTCGTCAGTTCGAATTCCGCCTTCGCTCCCGGCGCGCCGATTCGCGGCGGGGTGCCGATCTGCTTTCCATGGTTCGGGCCGCACGCGAAGGAAAAATCCTATCCCGGCCACGGCTTCGCCCGCATCACGCCGTGGGAGCTAATCAATATCCATCACACCGACGACGCGGTAAACGTGCAGTTGCAACTCGTCAGCACGCCGAAAACGCGCGCATTCTGGGGCAGTGATTTCGCGGCCGACTTTCACGTGTCGTTTGGCGCGACGCTTACGATGCGGCTGAACGTGCGTAACACCGGTTCGTCGCCGCTGACGTTTGAGGAAGCGCTGCACACGTATTATCGCGTGAGCGACGTGCGGAACATTTCGGTCGCCGGGCTGAAAGGCGTGGAGTACATCAGCAAATCCGAAGGCGGCCAGCGAAAAACGCAGGCCGACGACGCGGTCCGCTTCACTGGCGAAACCGATCGGCTTTACCTGAATACCTCCTCGGCGTGCGTGATCGACGATCCGGGGTTAAAGCGCCACATCACCATCGAAAAGAGCGGTTCGCTGTCGACGGTGGTGTGGAACCCGCACGAGAAGCGCGCCGGCGAGTTGGCCGACATCGGATCGAATAACTGGCAGCCGTACGTCTGCGTCGAAACCGCCAATTGTGGCGAGAACGCCATCACGCTTCCGCCCGACGGGACGCACGAACTGGTGGCGATG
>JBBCIV010000202.1:0-20408 GCA_037189665.1 Phycisphaerae bacterium
GGTCATGGGCGCGGGCGTCATTCGCAAGGGGTCGCTCTCGGAGATGGCGGATCAGATCCAAACGCCGGCGTCCCCCGAAACGGAGGCATCGACGTTCGTCACGCTGATCGACACCGCCGGCACCACAGCCGGGCCGGTGGATTCAGTGGAATTTGACAACGCCTATTTTGGCGCGACGTACATCACCGCCAACTCGATCTACCTCTCCATGCAGTCCGCCATGACGACGTCGATTACCAAGCTCGGCATCACCGCCACCGGGATCGTCGAAGAGGGCACGGGCGTCGTCGAAGGCCGCGTGACCGGCCAGTTCGCGTTCGACGAGACGGCGGACGGCGTCCTGCGGGTGACGTCGCAGCTCGGATTCGGGCAAAACGCCACGACCACCTTCTCCACGCTCAAGGACACAGGCGACACCCTTAAGGTCGTTGGCAAGCTCAGCGGATTGGCGCCGGGCGAAGACCTGTACGCCACGCGATACGTCGGCGACCGCGCGTACTTCATCACCTACGGGCCCGATTGGTCGAGGATCCCGCGCTTCATCGATCCGCTTTTCGTCGTCGATGCGTCGAACGCGGCAGCGCCGAAGCTGCTGGGCGAACTGAAGATCCCGGGCTACTCGCAATACCTGCATCCGATCGACGAAACGCACCTCGTCGGCCTCGGCCAGCGCGACGACGATGCCGACGGGCGGGCGGACGGCCTGCAACTGTCGCTGTTCGACGTCACCAACCCCGCCAAGCCGACGCGCGTCGATACCTACGACTTCGGCCAGCTCCCCGAAGAAGACATGACCTGGTCGGCGGCGGAGTGGAGCCATCTGGCGTTCACGTACGTGCCTGAGACGGGCCTGCTCGCGGTGCCGTTCAACAGTCTGAAACGCGGCAGCGGCGTGGAGGTGGTGAAGGTGAACAAGAACGCCGGCTTCAGCACCGCATTGCGCCTCGCCAGCCCGACCGAACACTGGCTGGGCCTGCGCGGCGTGTTCGCCGGCGACTACGTGTTTGGCGTCGGCGACAACACGATCTCCTCGGCGCACCTCACGAATCCGAACGTGGGCGACACGATTTCGCTGGCGCTCCCGTCGTAAGGCGGTCAGATCCGGGATTTTATCAACACCAGAGGCGGGACGGGCTACTTATTGTATGGCCCGTTCCGCTTTTGCTTTCGTTTTGTTGCTTCTGGTGGCGTTCGCCTCGACGGTACGGGCCGCGCCGCGCGTGGGGGACGTGGTGTTGCGCGCGGATTTTGAGGAGGCCGATGCGCTTTCGAAGTGGCGCGTCGACGGTCCGGGACATGCGCAGATCGTTTCGGCGGGCGGATCGAAATCGATGCTGGTTCAGACCAGAGGGAAGGCGAGCCAACTGGCGCGCCTGGCGTTGCCGGTGGATCGCATTCAGGGGACGCGCGTCACCGTCTCCGGCCGGGTGAGAGGACAGGACGTCGAGAAGCCGCCGCAGACATATAACGGCGTGAAGCTCATGCTGCACACCACCGGCCCGTCAGGCGATACCTACGCCGGCGTGTCGGAACTGTACTACAGCTTCGACTGGCGCGACGTCAGCTACACCGCGGTCGTGCCGGCGGACGCGAAGGAGGCGTGGATCATCGTTGGCGTCGAGGCGACGGGCGGCACGGCGTGGTTCGACGACGTCGGGATCAGCGTGTCGGCGGTCCAGCGAAGGCGCCCTGCGGTACAGCCAACGCCGTTGCCGACGGAGAAGCTCGACCGCCGAACCGACATCCCGCGACTTCGCGGCGTGATGTACGGCCCGAAGGGCAGGGAAGAAGACCTGCGCGTGCTGGCAAGCTGGAAGGCGAACCTCGTCCGCTGGCAATTTTATTGGTACGACGGCAGCTTCCCGGAGAAGCGGCGCGACCTGGCGAACTACGACCGATGGCTCGAAGAAACGATGGCGGAGGTCGATCGGCTGTTGCCGGCGTGCGAAGAACTGGGGATCAAGGTGGTGATCGATCTCCACACCCCGCCGGGCGCGGGCAAGGCGGGGGAGTGGCTGATGTTCCAGGAAAAGGCGTACCAGGAGAAGTTCATCGAAGCGTGGGACAAGCTCGTCCGACGCTACAAGGATCAGCCGGCGGTCTGGGGATACGACCTGCTCAACGAGCCGTTCGAAGGCAAGGTGGGCGAGGGGCTGATGGGCTGGCGCGAGCTGGCGGAACACGTGGCAAAACGCGTGCGCGCGATCGATCCGCAGCGGGCGATCATCGTCGAGCCCGGCCCGCACGGCGGGTGGGACAACCTGCCGTTCTTCGAGCCGATCGACGTGCCGGGCATCATCTATAGTGTGCACGTTTACGATCCGCTTCGCTTCACCCACCAGGGGATCTTCGACGGCCAGCCGATCGGGGTGAGCTATCCGGGCGAGATCGACGGCAAACGGTGGGACAAAGACGCGATCCGCGCGAATCTCGAACTCGTGCGGCAATATCAGCTCGACTACAACGTGCCGATCTACGTCGGCGAGTTCAGCGCTCCCCGCTGGGCGCCCGGCGACAGCGCCGCGAACTACCTGCGCGATTGCATCGACGTGTTTGAGGAATACGGGTGGGATTGGTCCTACCACGCCTTCCGCGAGTGGCACGCGTGGAACGTGGAACTCGGCCCGAACCCGGACGACCAGACGCCCGCAGGCGGGCCGACGTCGCGACAGAAGGCGTTGATGGACGGATTCTTACGGAAGCCTTAACTCTTAACCGAGGCGTTTTCATATCAGTTCGACGGGCGACTGGTATGATAATTGGCAGGGCTTGCGTCACCGGTGAATTTGTCGGTTTGCGATTGCCCCGGATCGCGCTCCGTCGATTTGAACAGACGGGCGATTTAACCTAGTATCTCTCTGCTCGCTCGGGGCAACCGTTACCCCGTGGATTGAGCAAGACGGTTAACCAACCGATACACGAGTGGAGCACACACCAATGGCAGTTGCTGACGTAGCGGTCGCGCCGGCGAAGGCGGGATCGTCCTCCGACGGACAGGTCGAGCGCCAACGACTTCGGATGATGCTTTTAATCCGAAGGTTTGAAGAACGAACCTACCAGGAATACACCAAGCCGGGCCAGAAGATCGGCGGTTTCTGCCACCTGTATAGCGGGCAGGAGGCGATCTCCGTGGGGCTGGCGGCGCTGTTCGACAAGAACCGCGACTACCTGATCAACGGCTACCGCTGTCACGGCCATAGCCTCGCGCTGGGCATGGACCCCCGCGCGGCGATGGCGGAACTGTTCGGCAAGGCGACGGGCTGCTCCAAGGGCAAGGGCGGCTCGATGCACTTCTTCGACACCTCCGTCGGCAACATGGGCGGACACGGCATCGTCGGCGGGCAGCTGCCGCTCGGAACCGGCTTCGCCTTTGCCCAGAAGTACAAGAAAACCGGCGGGTTCACCGTATGCCTCTTCGGCGACGGCGCGATCAACCAGGGCACGCATAACGAATCGCTCAACCTCGCGTCGCTCTGGAAGCTCCCGATCATCTTCATGATTGAAAACAACGGCGTGGCGATGGGCACTGAAGTCCATCGCCATTCTGCTGAAACGGACCTGTCGAAGCGCGGCCTCGGCTACAACATGCCGATCATGAACGTCGACGGAAACGACCTCGACGTCTTCATCGCCGACGTCGGCAAGGCGGTCGAACGCTGCCGCAAAGGCGAGGGCCCGACCTACATCTCCGCGAACACGTTCCGCTTCCGCGGGCACTCGATGTCCGACTCGATGGCCACCTATCGCACCAAGGAGCAGCAGGAACAGGCCCGCCTTCGCGATCCCATCCAGCTTTACGCCGATCGCCTGATGAAGAAGGGCATCGTTCAGAAGGAACAGTACGAGGCGATGGAAGAAGAGGTGAGCGAAATCATCGCCCAGGCCGCCGCCCAGGCCGACCAGGACCCGCACCCGCCGCTCGAAGACCGGTTTAACGACATCCTGGCGGAGACGTATCCGTATCAGCCGGAGTGAGCGAATGACCGCTGACGAATACTATCAGGAATTTCGACGACGAAAGCACCAGCGTCCTTTCGAGCCTTTTGAAGTTGAAATTGTGGGCGGCCGTCGTTTTGTGGCACCGCACGTCCTGAGTTTCGCGGCAACACCTAGGATGGTGGTCTTGCAGGATGCCGACGCGCGAAACCATTTTGTGAAGTATCCGGAAATCCTCGCCATTCACTCACTCGTGAAGACGGAGTAGGCGCATGCAGGATGGAGAGTTGGATTTCTACGACGAGTTGCACTGGATGATCGGGGCGATGGACGCCGGTCGAATTTTGTTCTCGCTTACCAACGGCGAGAAAGTTTTGGTGGATGATGTCTTGTCGATCTCGCTGAACCGGAAACTGGTCGGCGTGTATGAATCGGACGGCAACGTGATCCTGCTACCCTTTTCAAGCATCTGTTCCGCGCAGATTCTGCCTTTTATCGAGTAGAACAATATGCCAGTCATTGAATTCCGTGAAGCCCTTCGCGCCGCCATGACCGAGGAGATGGAACGCGATGAAAACGTGTTCCTGATGGGCGAGGAAGTCGGCCAGTACCAGGGCGCTTACAAGGTGTCCAAGGGCATGCTCGAGAAGTTCGGGCCCGGCCGGGTGCTGGATACGCCGATCAGCGAGTCGGGGTTCTCCGGGCTGGGCATCGGCGCCGCGTGCGTCGGCCTGCGGCCGATCGTCGAATTCATGAGCTGGTCGTTCACGCTCGTCTGCCTCGACCAACTCGTCAACAACGCCGCCAACGTCCGCTATATGTCCGGCGGGCAGGCGAAGGTGCCGATCGTCTTCCGCGGCGGCAACGGCATCGCCCACCAGTTGGGCGCGACGCACTCGCATCGCGTCGAGACGATCTACGCCCGCATCCCCGGCCTGATCGTCGTCAGCCCGTCGACCCCGTACGAAGCCAAGGGCCTGCTGAAGAGCGCCATCCGCTGTGATGACCCGGTCATCTTCCTCGAATCCGAAAAGATGCTCGGCGAGAAGGGCGAGGTGCCCGATGAGGAATACACGCTGCCCATCGGCGTGGCGAAGGTGGAGCGCGAGGGCAAGGACGTCACCGTCCTCAGCTACGGCCGCCCCCTCTCCCGCTGCGTGCGGCCGGCGATCGAAGAGCTGGTGTCGCACGGGTTTGACCCGGAGGTGATCGACCTTCGCTCGCTCCGCCCGCTCGACGTCGGCACGATCGCCAAGTCCATCGCCAAGACGCACCGCTGCGTCGTCGTCGACGAAGACTACGGCTACTGCGGCATCGGCGACGCGATCATCGGCAAGCTGCACAAGCGCTGCTTCGACGACCTCGACGCCCCGATCGAGCGCCTGGCCTCCGACGAGATCCCCGTCCCCTTCAACCACTACCAGGAAGAGGCGATGATCCCGTCTGTCGATCGTGTGATCGAAGGTGTGAAGGAAGTCATGTATCGTAAGTAAGACGAGAGGGCTTAGGGCTTGGGGCTTAGGGCTTGGTGAAACGCCAAGGCTTGGCCGCCTTTCCGCTAAGCCCCAGGCCCCAAGCCCCAAGCCCCAACTATGCCCGCAGAAATCACCATGCCCCAGCTTTCGGACACGATGACCGAAGGCACGCTCGTCAAGTGGCTGAAGAAGGAAGGCGACGCGGTCAAGGCCGGCGAGATCGTCGCCGAGGTCGAGACCGACAAGGCCACGATGGAGATGGAAAGCTTCGAATCCGGCACCATCGCATCGATCGTCGTGAAGGAAGGGGGCAAGGCCGCGGTCGGCGCTGCGATCGCGATCGTCGCCAAGGCCGGCGAGAACGTCGCCGAACTGAAGAAGGCCGTTCCCGCCGCCGCGGCGAACGCAAAGCTTTCGACCACCTCGACCGAAACCGCCGAGGACGGCGAAGCCGAGGGCCCGACGCAGGACGCGCATAAGGACGCCGCCCACGCCAGCCCTGCGGTCTCCGCGTCGCTGGAAGCGCCGTCGCACGATGGCGACAACGGCGCCCGCGTGAAGGCCTCACCGCTGGCGCGCCGGATCGCGAAGGACATCGGCGTTGACTTGTCGGGCGTCAAGGGCTCAGGCCCGAACGGCCGCATCGTTCAGGCCGACGTGCTCGCCGCCAAAGATCAAAAGCCCGCCGCCGCCGGCAAGCCGGCGCCCGCGGCGCTTCCGGCCCGCATCGCCACCGGCGCGACCGAGAAGATCACGCTCAACAAGATGCGGCAGACGATCGCCAACCGTTTGCAGCAGAGCAAGCAGAACATCCCGCACTTCTACGAGACGGTCGAGATCGACATGACCGCCGCCGTCGAACTGCGGAAGAAGCTGCTGGAGATGTACGAGAAAAAGGAAGGCGTCCGCATCTCGATCGGCGACGTCGTCGCCAAGGCGGTCGCGTCGTCGCTGAAGGCCGTGCCGCAGCTCAACGCGACCTTCGATGAGAAAACCAACACGGTCACCCGTTACGGCGACGTCAACCTCGGCATGGCCGTCGCGCTGCCTGACGGGCTGATCGTGCCGGTGCTCCGCAGCATCGACCAGATGGGCTTCAAGGAGATCCGCGTGAAGAGCGCCGACCTCGTCGACCGCGCCCGCGCCCAGAAGCTGAAGCGCGACGAGATGAGCGGCGCGACGTTCACCGTCAGCAATCTTGGCCTGATGGGCATCCGCGAGTTCAGCGCGATCGTGAACCCGCCGGAGGTCGGCATCCTGGCGATCGGCGCGAGCGTCGATCGCGCGGTGGTGCGAGACGGGCAGATCGTCGTGCGTAATATGATGACCGTGACGCTCAGTTGTGATCATCGCGTCGTCGACGGCGCGGTGGCCGCCAACTTCCTGGTGACGCTGAAGAACTACCTGGAAGTGCCGGCGCTGATGCTGATTTAAGACAACGGGCTTGGAACCTGGGGCTCAGGGCCTGGTGAAGACCGGCCCTGGCTTCCGGTCTGGCCAAGCCCCAAACCCCAAGGCCCAAGCCCCATGCCCGCAGAAATCACCATGCCCCAGCTTTCGGACACGATGACCGAGGGCACGATCGTCAAGTGGCTCAAGAAGGAAGGCGAGGCGGTCAAGGCCGGCGAGATCGTCGCCGAGGTCGAGACCGACAAGGCGACGATGGAGATGGAAAGCTTCGAGTCCGGCACGCTCGCGTCGATCCTGGTGAAGGAAGGCGACAAGGCCCCGGTCGGCGCTGCGATCGCGATCGTCGCCAAGGCCGGCGAGAAAATCGAAGATCTGAAGAAAAACGCTCCCAAAGCCCCCGCCGCCGGCGGGGGAGGAGCATCGCAGCCTGCAAAACCCCAACGCATTCCTCCGAAATCCGACGCCCAAAAATCCGAGTCGAAACCCGAGCCCGTCGCTCAGAAGTCGAAACCCGAGGAAAAGAAGCCCTCGCCTGCTCCCGCAAACAAGCCCGGCAACTACAACTTCGACCTCATCGTCATCGGCGGCGGCCCCGCGGGCTACGCTGCTGCGATCCGCGCCGGGCAGCTCAAGAAACGCGTCCTCTGCGTCGAAAAGGAAAACCTCGGCGGCACGTGTCTCAACTGGGGCTGCATCCCGACCAAGGCATTGCTCGAAAGCGGCGCGTTCGTCCGCAAGCTCAAGCATGACGCCGCCACCTGGGGCGTGTCGTTCGACAACCTGAAGATCGACTTTTCCAAGTCCATCCAGCGCTCGCGCGACATCGCCGGCAAGCTGTCCAAGGGCATCGCGCACCTGTTCAACAAGTACACCGTCAAGCACGAGTTCGGCGTCGCCAAGGTGCTTGCCCCCCACAAGGTGCAGATCGAGCTGAAGGACGGCAAGAAGGACGTCACGAAGGACGTCACGGCCCAGAACATCCTCGTCTGTACCGGCGCGCGGGCCCGCGAACTGCCGAACATCAAGTTCGACGGCAAGAAGATCATCAGCTCGCGCGAGGCGATGAGCCTGAAGGAGCAGCCGAAGAAGCTCGCCATCATCGGCGCCGGCGCGATCGGCTGCGAGTTCGCCGATTTTTACAACGCGATGGGCACTGAGGTGACCATCATCGAAATGCTCGACCATCTTCTTCCGATCGAGGATGAGGATTGCTCGATCCTGCTCGAGCGCAGCTTCGCCAAGCGCGGCATCAAGGCGCTGACCAAGACGAAGACCGAGTCGGTCGATACGTCGGGCAAGGGCGTGAAGCTGAAGCTCACCACGCCCAAGGGCGAGGAGACGATCGAGGCCGACGCCTGCCTGCTGGCGGTGGGCGTGACGGGCAACGTCGAGGGCCTGTTCGAGAAGGACGCGCCGGTCGAGATCTTCAAGGGCCACATCAAGGTGGAGCCGAACGTCTACGCCACCAACGTCGAGGGCGTCTACGCCGCCGGCGACGTGATCGGCCCGCCGTGGCTGGCCCACGTGGCGCACCACGAGGCGGTGTACGCGGTCGAGAAGATCTTCGGCGTGAGCGATCACGACATCAATTACAAGATGATCCCCGGCTGTACGTACACGCACCCGCAGGTGGCGAGCATCGGCCTGACCGAGAAGAAGGCCCGCGAGCAGGGGCTGAAGATCAAGGTGGGCAAGTTCCCCTTCAGCGCCTCCGGCCGCGCGCTGGCGGCGGGGGATACGGAGGGCTTCGTGAAGCTCATCTTCGGCGCCCAATACGGCGAGCTGATCGGCGCCCACATGATCGGCGAGAACGTCACCGAAATGCTGGCCGAACTGGTCATGGCCCAGAAGCTGGAGGCCACCGAAGCCGAGATCATCGAAGCCATGCACCCGCACCCCACGCTCTCCGAAGCCATCATGGAGTCCGCCGGCGTGGCGGATGGCAGGGCGATCCACTTCTGATCACCCAAAGGGGAGGATGGCGTTGGCGACGAAGTTTCGCGATCTGCTCAGGCAGTTGCAGGACGATGGGTGGCAGCACGTCCGGACGACGGGCAGCCATCTGATTTCAGGCATCCTCGCAAGCCCGGCTTGGTCACCGTGCCGTCCGGTGGCAAGCTGAGCCACGACGTTCCGCCGGGAACTTTGCGGTCGATTCTGAAGCAGGCGGGGTTACAATAAGTGCGATGGACTACACTGTGATCATCGAGGCCGCCGATGACGGCGCCTTCGGCGCGTATGTCCCGGACCTGCCGGGGTGCGTCTCAAGCGGTGCCACGCGCGAAGAGGCGCTGGAGATGGTGCGGGAAGCGATTCGCGGCCACATTCAAACGCTTCGTGAAGTCGGCGAGCCCGTTCCTCCGCCGCGGTCTCGCGCGGAAGTCGTGGCGGCGTAGTCAGTACGCATCCTTATTCGCGTTCGCGATTGCTTTTAGCAGGATCTGCTCGATCTTCGCGCACGAAATTGCCTTGTCGTAGCGGTCGACCAGCGCCGATCGGGCCCGGTTGCCCATTGTGGCGCATTGGTCGGCGTTGCATCGCAGCGATTCGATGGCGGCGATCATGCCGTTCACGTCGCCGGGGGGGATGACTGCGCCCGCGTCGTGTTCGATCAGGATGCGCGCGGCCTCGGCCTCGCGCGGGCCCACCATCAGCGATGGCTTGCCGGCGGCGAGGATGCCGAAGAGCTTGCTCGGCACGACGATTCCCGTGAACGCCGGCGACTGGCTTACCAAGTGTACGTCGGCGAGGTTCAGCAGGTCGTTCAGGCGCTCGCGCGGCTGGTAGGGCAGGAACGTGACGTGCGCCCATCCCTCGGCCGACGATCGTTCCTTCAGCACGTTCATCCCGCGTCCGCCGCCGGTGAAGCACCAGCGGAGGCCGGCCGATTCTCGCGTGGCGCGGATGGATTGCACGATCGTCTCGACGTCGTGCGCCTGGCCGAAGTTGCCGGAATAGAGCAGCACGAACGAATCGCTTAATCCGAGTTCGGCACGAAGCGGATTGGCGTCGCGATCGGTGGGGAAAACTTCGCGATGGTCGGCCCACGGCTGGACGACGTGGACGCGATCGGCGCACTCCGGCGGAAGGTAGCGGTCGAGCAGCAGGCCGCGCATGTCGTCGCCTAGAGCGATCAGCGCATCGCAGGCGCGGAGCGTGCGACGGGTGATCGCGGACATGACGCGCGTGCCCAGCCCGTCCGGCTTCAGCACGCCCATCGCCACGGCCGCGTCGGGGTAGAGGTCCATCACGTGGTTGACCAGCGCGATTCGCCGTCCGTCATCGCGCGTGCGAAGTTGCTTCTGCAGCATTCCCAGCACCGAGATCATCGGCGGGCTGGTGAGCGCGAGGATGACGTCCGGCGCGGGCGAGCGGGCGATCTGCCACATCGACGTCAAGTAATAGCTGAGGAAGTCCGCCATCCGGCCGACGTTGTGAACTTTGCCGAACGCGGTCTGCGGCACGCGGTGGACCGCGATGTTGCCGATGCGCTCGTGCGCCTGCTCGAACTGTTCGGTCGTGCCGTATTTGGTGCGGCTGGTGACCGCCGTCACCCGATGGCCGGCGGCGTCGAGGTGGCGGGCCAGGTCCCACATGTGCTGGGCGGTCGCGGCGACATCCGGGTAAAAGGTCTGGTTCAGGATCAGAACGTGCATCAATTCGCCATCGCCAAAAATGCCCGCGGAACACGCCAGCCATCGATTATGGACCATGCGACAGGCCAATTCCAATCGACGGCCGCAATTTCGGCTTCCCTCCGGCCCGGCGATGTGTCTTTATTCGGACCTGAAGATGGTCGATACATGAAGTACGCCGGTAGAATCCGCGTAGACGTCAGACAAGGCACGATCCCATGACCGACTCAAACTCCGCTCCTGATTCTTCCGCTGCCACCCCCGCGTCTGAATCGGCGCCACCGAAGAAGAGAAAACGCCGGTTATTGTTGAAGTCGATCGCGGTGCTGTTGGTGCTGGCCGTGCTGCTGGTCGTCTTCCTGCCGACGATCCTCAGCCTTTCGCCCGCGCGGTCGCTCATCGTCTCGCAGGCCAACGGCTACCTCGACGGCAAGGCGGAGGTCGCATCGTGGAGCTTCGGGTGGTTTAGCCCGGTCCGCATCGAGGGAGCCCGCGTCTACGACCGGCAGAACGCGCTGGTGCTCGACCTGGCGAAGTTTGAAACCGAGGCCACGCTGCTGAGCTTGGCGCGGCAGAACTTCAACTTCGGCAAGACGACGGTGATCGCCGACGCCACCAACGTGATTGTCCGTCCTGATGGCCGCTCGAACCTGCACGACGTCTTTAAACTTCCCCCGGCCGACCCGAGTAAGAAACCGTCGCCCGAGCCGCCTGCGCCCGCCGGCGAAACGAAAATCCCCGATGTGAAGATCGACCTCCAGCTTGACCTCCGCGGGGGCATCCAACTGGTCGATGCGGCCGGGCGGAAGGCGTCGCGCCTCGAACTGCGCCAGGGCAGCGGCGGGACGGTGAAGATCGACGACATCAACGCCGGCATCACGTCCGACCTGAAGCTCATCTACGACGTCGACGGCGGCGCGCAAAGCACGATCTCGGTGGCCGGCACGATCGACGTGGTCGAGAACAACACGCTGGATCCGGCCGGCCTGGCAACGGTATTGAAGCTGGCGCTGGTCAACGTCGATCTGTCGGCGGCGCAGCCGGTCCTCGCTTTGGCGGGCGTCGAAGGAACGACGGTCGCGGGTTTGGTGAACGGGCAGATCGACGCCGACCTGCAAAAAGGCCAGGCCGGCAGCGCCAAAGGCGAAGTGCAGATCGGCAAGTTCGCGTTCGCCTCGCCGGCGATCCCGGACAAGTACAACGCCGAGCTGATCCGCCTGCCGATCAGCGTGTCGCGCGTGGTCGAAGCCGGCGGCCCGCGGTTGAAGGTGGACGTGCAGGCGATCGCCCCGGAAGTGTCGGCCGCGATCGTGGGCGAGGTGCCGGAGTCGGCGATCGAGCGCCTCCAGCAAAACCAGTTGCCCGGCGCCGACGGCGCGCTGTCGCTCATCATCACCGCCGACCCGAAGAGGGCGGCCGAGTCGTTTCCCAACACGCTCAAACTCCTCCCCGGCGTCGCCATCAACGATGGCAAGCTGGCGACGAAGATCGACCTGTGGCTGAAGCCCGATTCGGTCGTCTACGCGCTGAACGCCGACGCGAACGTCGCCGGCACGCAGTCCGGCAAGCGCATCGCGATCGAGCCGATCACGGTCGCCACCACTGGCACGCTGACGAACCTCGCCGACCCCCTGCGCGGGCTAAAGGCGATCTCGCTCGACGTGAACAGCCAGAGCAAGTTCATCACCTTCAAGGGCGGCGGCGAGTCCGTCACCGATTTGCAGGGCGGCGGCGAGGCGAACCTCGACCTGCTTCGCGACCAGCTTGCGCAGTTCGCCGACCTGAGCAACGTCGATCTGGCCGGCAGGGCGTTCTTCTCGCTGCGAAACCGCGCGACCGATGACAACCACGCCGCCTACGCGTTCGACCTCGGCGCCACCCTCACCGGCATCAAGGCCCGCCTCGCCGGCGTGCCGCCCATCGACCTGCCGTTCGTGAAGGTGGGCGTCAGCAGCCAGTACGCGCTGAGCGATGATTCCGCCAATCCCGTTCAGTCCATCGGACGGGCAACCGCGTCGCTCCTCGTTGGGCCGAGCGAAGACAGGCCGCTGGTGGACGCGCTCGTCAACGTTACGGACGTCAATCCTCGCGATCGGACGCTCGGCGCGTTCAAGATCGATCGCATGACGATCGCCGACCTGAAAGAACTGCAGCGCCTGATCGACCCGTTCGTGCCGCAGCTGCGCGAGCAGCAGATCGAGCTGCGCCGCGGCGCCGTCTACTTCACCGCTGAGGGGAAGGTGGACGTGGTTAAGCGAAACATCACGTTGGATCAGCTCGACGCCAGCACGCCCAGCCTTCAGGTCTTCATGAAAGGCCAGGAACTGCTCAACGACCGCTTCGTCATCACGTTGGCGGGCGGCGTGAGCCAGGCGGAGCAGTTGGAATTGGCGCTGTCGAAGCTGTCGGTCCGCAGCGATTTACTTACGCTCGCACAACAGGGCGAACAGCTGCGCGTCGTGCTGGGCGAAACGGGTTTGCCGCGCGGGGCAGGCAAGCTCGATATTGCGCTGAACTTCATCCCCCTGAACCGCGTGATGCGCGCCCTCTCGCCGCAGCCGATGAACACCATTACCGGTGGACAGCTCGGCGGCCAGCTTACGTTTGCGAATGACGCGGGGAAGCCGACCGTGGGCTTCGCCGGCGAGATCAAGGGGTTGTCGATCGACCAGACGCCGGTGAACAACGAGTCGCTCGCCATCGCGCTGAACGCCGTCACCAACGAACAGCTCGACCACGCCGGCGTGAGCGCGAACGTGAGGGGCAGCTTCCTGACGGTGACGGCGCGCGATACGTCCGTCCGCCTTGCGCCGGGAACGCCGGCGCTGAAGATGGTGGAAAAGGCGACGCTGGCGATCGGCGTGCCCGATGCGCAAAAGGCGGTCGCGATCGCGAGGTCGCTCGTGCCCAACCTCGATCTGCCCTACACGCCGGCCGGCGGGGTGGCGATCAACGCGGTGGTGGACGGCACGAAGGCCGACGTCGATCTGAAGGCCAGCCGGCTTGCCCTGACGGACAAGGCGGGCAAGTCGTACCGGTTCGACGCGAGGAAGCCCATCTCGCTGGTGGCGGGCGTCGACATCGCGGGCGCGGAGAAGATCGATCGCCTGACGGTGACGAAGCTGGAAGGCGATCTCGACGTCGCGCAGATCGCGATGCTCGAGCCAATCGTGGTGGATGATCCGACCGGCAAACTCTCGCCGCGCGGGAAACTGCGGGTGAGCGGCTCGCTGGAACGAGTGACGCCGCTCTTGCAGTTCATCCAGGCCGCGGAGAAGCCGTTGCCCTACCGCGGGCTGTTCGAGATCAGCCCGAACGTGTCGGCCAGCGGGTCGGTGGTGACGGCGCAGCTCGGCGGAACGGTGCACGACTTCAGCATGATCGACGCCGCCGGCAAGCCCAGCTTCACCGAGAAAGAAGTGAAGATCATCGGCGACCTGTCGGCCGACCTCGACCGGAAGGTCGCGACGATCCGCTCGCTGAACGTCGATATGGCCAGCAGCAAGGCGGCGACGTTGAGCGTGACGGGCGCGGTCGAGCAATTCGATACGCCCGCGCCGGTGCTCAAGGAAGTGGTGGCGAAGGTGAACGCGACGGGCGAGCTCGCCTGGCCGCTGGTATTGCCGTTCCTGCCGCCGGAGCAGCAGGAGAAGCTGTCTAGCGCGAAGATCAGCGGGCCGATCACGTTCGACGTCACCGCCAACGGTTCGTACCTGACCGACAAGCCGCTGCACGAGGCAATCCGCCCGCTGCAGGCGCGCGGGCAGGCATCGCTGTCGTACGCGGACCTTGGCGCGTCATACGGCATCGCAGTGGGCAATTTGCAGCAGTTTTTCACGGTTCACAACAACGGCCAGCTCGTCACCGGGCATCGCAATGAAGCGGGCAGGTGGACGTTCGCGCCCGCGTTCGACATCAACGGCGGCAAGGGCAGCTTCGGCAGTGTGGTGATCGAACTTGGCGATCCCGACATGCGCGTGTCGATCGGCAGAAAGCAGAACCTGCTGACCGGCGTGCAGCTCAACCACGTGATGGCGGCACAGGTGGGCTCGATGGCGTCGATGCTGTTCAAGGACAGCAAGAAGGCCTCGGGAATCGTTGACGTCATCGTCATGAAGTGCGAAGGCGTGCCGCTGGCGGACCTCATGACCGGCAGCAAGAACGCGCAGGCGGAAATCATCTATAACGTGAAAGACCTGCGGCTCGACGGAACGATTCCCTCGGTGCTCTCAAGCGGCCTGCAGTGGGGCGATCAGGGCATCGTCGGCGACATCGAGAACGGCAGCCTTGTGCTGCAGGACGGCGTGGCGTACCAAAACATGACCATCAACCTCATGAAGATGGTCGACCAGGAAGACCCCAAGACCGGCAAACGTGAGAAGGTGGGCGTTTTCGAACACCTCACCTTCAAGGGCGGCGTAAACCTGGAGCGGCAGACGTTCAAGGATTACTCGCTCTGGTTCTCACCCGGCCTGCTGCCGCGCCAGTGGCGCGACAACTTCCCGAAGGGCTTGTCGGCGAACATCGACGGACGGGTGGACGACGTGGGCAGCATCATGGGGCAGACGCTGCTGCAAGTCGGCGCGAAAGGCGCGGTGACCGATCTCATCGGCGACCTGCTTAACAAGAACAAGAAAAAGGATCGCTGAGACGGGCTGCGGCGGTGCATTATCATATCAGCCGTTCAGAAACTGATGTGATAATGTCACCGATCGAAATACCGTCTTACAAGGTCACGGTGTGCCTCCGGCACCCGGCCGGCGATGATTTGCTCCGCTGCGAGCTGACGTGAGGCGGACCAGCTTTCCGATGCGTCCCACGGCGCGATGGCCGACGTGGGGTCGTTGTTGTTGACCGATCCGCCACGGGCGTTTCCGGGCAGCGCCTGCGTTGCGAGCGGACCTTGGCCGGCATTGGCGTGGATCGGCGGGAGCAGGCGATCGAACGGGTTGGCGGCGGCGGATGTTTCATTGGGCAGTTTGCCCGCAACCCCTTCGGAAGACTGGCCTGCGCCGGCCGCATCGTCACCCCTGTTGCTGGGGCGCTGAAGGCCGTCGCCGGAGCCGGTTTGCGACGCGCTGGGGTCCCCAGGCAGGGGCGCGTCGGTCGTCGCCTCGCGCGCGACATTCAGGGCTGCGCCGACCGGCTGACTCTCGGGGTCCGGCGTCGCCATCGCGATGCTCGCATGATGATTCGTCGGGTCGTTTTTCGTTGGCTCAGACCGGAACAATACTCCCGCGACCAGCACGCAGATCAATCCCGTCCAGGCCGCCAAGTGCAGGCGCGGCGAGAAGCGCCCGATCGCGCGCGGCAGCCGAACCGTGTCGCACGCCTGGTTGGCCATCGCCCGTATGGGCGTGATCCATGGGTTGTCTTCGCGTCGCGTTGCCCAGGCGGTCGATAGCAGTTCGCTCGTGTGGTTCAGCCGATCGAGCGAGATCGCCGTCGCGAGCGCATCGGGCGTGCGAACAAGCCGGACGAGCACGATCAGCATCATCATCACGGCGCCGCCGATGAGCGTCGTTGCGAACAGGTCGATTGTCAGCCACGCGCCAAGCACGATCGCGATCGCCAAGAGGGCGGAGACGATCACCAGCGATGCCCAGACCGCATCCGCCAGCCGACGCGCCGCCTCGCGCTTTCTCGCGCGGCGGAGAAGGTCAGCAAGACGACCAAGCTCGCGCGGCTGGCCGTCGGCGTTGGCGGTGGCATCCATACGGTTACTTTATCGTCACGAGGCCGTGTCGGACTGCTCGCGCAATTCCTGCACGAGTTCGGCAATGCAGTCGAGGTGGGGGTTGATCTGGAGGGCCTGTTCGTAGGCTTCGAGCGCTTCGGGCAATTTGCCCATAGCGAGATAGGCGTGGCCGAGCCCGCTCCAGGCGCCGAAGTGTAGCGGCATCAGCTCGACGACGCGGCGCGAGTCGGCGATCGATTCCTCGTACCGCTCGGCCAGGTAGTGGGCGATGGCGCGCTGGTTGTATGCCTCGGCGAAATCGGGCGAGAGCGCCAGTGCGCGGTCCAGGTGTTCCAACGCCTTGTCGATGTCCTGCCGATTGAGCGCCTCTGCGCCGCGGGCGAGCTGGCAGTTGGATTCGGCGGTCCCGCCGCGAAACCAGATTTGCCACATGGCGTGCTCCGCCATCTTGACGACCATGTGGTCCTTGTCGAGCAGCTTGCGCTGCAACTCCGGCAGGCAGCACGACTGGCCGACCAGGCCGATCGCCAGCGCCGCGATCTTTCGAGCGTCGCAGTCGGGGCAGTGGAGCAACGACAGGATCTGGTCGCTGGTCCAGTGCGACTTGAGCGTGGTCATCAGCTTGTCCCAGTCCTGCGCTTGCAGCGCCGGCTGAACGAGCTTGACGAAGTGTTGGGCGTTGATGGCTTCCACGGCACCTGTTGTCGAACGATCCGGTCGATTCTAGGCGTCCGCCGGGGCGGTTTGGCAATGATAAGATTGAAGGTCGTCTGTTTGTCGCAGGAAATGCGGCTTATTGTCCGGGAATCTCCCGGCGGGTTTGCACGTCGGCCTGGCGATCCTGCTGGGCGATGCGGGCCTCCGGCGAGAACGGGTCCGCATAATATCCGCGGCGGCGCGTGGGCGAGTCGCCCAGCGGCGTGTAAGTATAGCCCGTCTCGAGCTGGCGGGAGTTGCAGCCGGCCGTCATAAACGTGCTGCAGGTCATAAAAGCCGTGCAGAGAACCAAGGTCGCGCGTCGCATGGGCAGAGAATGTAGCGGAAGTGTGGCAATCCTGCTATCTGCACGGGCCTTCCGGGCCTACAATCCCGACCCGCTATGACCCGAACGCCCCGCATTGCCCGCCTTCAGGCCCGGCTGGAACGGCGGTTCGACCTGCTGATCGAGCCCGTCCCGGTGGGGCCGCTGCGCGTGCAGTTCGCCCGCGTGAGCGACCCGCAGAAGGTGCTGGATGACCTGTGCCGCAAGATCGACGTCTACGAAAAAACCACCGGTCAGCGCGTCGCGGGCGATCAACTGGGCCTGCCATACTGGGCGGAGTTGTGGGATTCGGCGATCGGCGTCGGTCAGTGGCTGGTGGGGGACAGCGCAACCTGGGCTGCGAAGGACCGAACGCGATACGCGCTCGCCGACCAACTTGCGCCGCCGCCGGCGGTGCTTGATCTGGGCTGCGGCATGGGGCTGGCGGGCACGGTCGCGGCGATGCTGGGAGCGAAGGTTGTCTTCGGCGATATCGAGCGCGATTGCCTGCTCTTCGCCAGCCTCAACGGATTGCGCTATAGCGGCGATGTCTCCGCCCGGCGGGTGGATTGGCAGAACGACGACCTGCGGCAGCGGTTCGACATATTGATCGGCTCGGATGTGCTGTACGACAAAACGCAATGGGAATATCTCGACGTGTTTTTTCGTCGGCATCTCACCCTTGGCGGCAGGGTGGTGCTGGGCGAGCCGGGGCGGCAGACGGGGGATCGGTTCATCGGCTGGATTCAGGAGCGCGGCTGGTCGCTGCACCACCACGTGGAACGCGTGCCGACGCGCACGGCGCCGATCCGATTGTTCATCCTCACGCGCGATCCGAGTGATTTGGAAACAAAAACACCCGACGAACCTGTCGGTTCATCGGGTGCTTAGTTCGGTAGGTCCGCCTGTGCCGTGTGGAACAGGTTTGTGGTACAAACCCTTTAAGAAGTACATGGGAGTGGCCAGCAGAACTTTCGCCCTGCGGATCAACCATTCGGACCTGGGCAACGCCAGTTTGCGGCCGGTTGAAAGCCTTCCCAGTCGATGCGTATCGGTTTGCCACGTAGCATTCCAATCACGTACACCGCAGATCACCGATCTGCTAATAGTATCGGTTACAAACCGCCCGGACAATTACTTCTCCGGAATGACGAGAATTAAGTTTGTCACACCGGCATGTGAAGATGCGGTGACAATAGGAGCCACGCCGCCTTAAAAGCGGCAGGAGACATGGTGCAGTCGTCGGCGTTTGACATCGTCGTAATCGGAGGCGGCCACGCGGGGGCGGAGGCGGCGTGGGCGGCGTCGCGCCTGGGGGCGAAAACGGCCCTGGTATCGCTCGATCCCACCCGCATCGGCGCGATGAGCTGCAACCCCGCGATCGGCGGGCTTGCCAAGGGGCAGATGGTGCGCGAGATCGACGCCCTGGGCGGCCTCATGGGCATCGCCACTGACAACACCGGCATCCAGTTCCGCATGCTCAATCGATCGAAAGGCCCGGCGGTGTGGGGGCCGCGGGCGCAGGCGGATAAGTACAAGTATGCGGCGGAGGTGCAGCGGTTGCTGGCGACGTGTCCGAACCTCTCGATCATTCATGGTGAAGTGGCGGAACTCGAAGTTGAGGAAACGGGTGGCACGGGTTTTCAATCCGTGTCGGATGATCGCGAACGCGGGTTAAAAACCCGTGGCACCATAACGGGCGTTCGCCTCGCCGACGGCACGCGCCTCGCCTGCCGTGCCGCGATCGTGACGACCGGAACGTTTCTCCGCGCGCTCATGCACACCGGCGAGCAACAGACTGAAGGCGGCCGAGTGGGAGAGCAGGCGGCGCGCGGGTTGTCGGGGTGCCTGGAAAAGCTGGGCCTGGAACTCGGCCGCCTGAAGACCGGCACGCCGCCGCGGCTGAAGCGGCAGACGATCGATTTTTCGCGCTTCGCGGTGCAGCCGGGCGACGAAGTGCCGGCGCCGTTTTCGTATTTGAATGAATATGAGGAAAATGCGAAATGCGAAATGCGAAATGAGGAATATTCCGCGTTCCGCATTCCTCGTTCCGCATTTGTCCCCCCGCTTTCCCAAATCTCCTGCTGGCTCGGCGAGACCAATCCGCGGATTCATGAGATCATCCGCGCGAACATCCATCGCGCGCCGATGTATTCCGGGCAGATTCAATCGACCGGGCCGCGGTATTGTCCGAGCATTGAGGACAAGGTGGTGCGGTTCGCCGAGAAGGAGTCGCACCAGATTTTCCTCGAACCCGAGGGGCTGGAGACGGACGAGATCTACTGCAACGGCATCAGCACCAGCCTGCCGGCCGACGTGCAGCGGGAGATGATCCGGCTGGTGCCGGGGCTGGAGAACGCCGAGGTGCTGCGTTGGGGGTACGCGGTGGAGTACGACATGGTCTGGCCGCACCAGATCCGCGCGACGCTGGAGACCAAGGCGGTGGCGGGGCTGTTCCTCGCGGGTCAGATCAACGGCACGAGCGGCTACGAGGAGGCCGCCGCGCAGGGAATGATGGCGGGGATCAACGCGACGCGCTACGTGACGGCCGGCGTTGCCGACTTCGTGCTGCGGCGCGATCAGGCGTACATCGGCGTGCTGATCGACGATCTGGTCACCAAGCCGCCGATCGAGCCGTACCGCATGTTCACCAGCCGGGCGGAGCATCGCCTGCTGCTCCGCAACGACAACGCCGACCTGCGCCTCACCGAGATCGGCCGATCGGTCGGGCTGGTGGACGACGACCGCTGGTCGCGCTTCGCCGCCACGCGCGACGCGATCAACACGACGGTCGAACGGCTCAAGCAAACGAAGATCAACGGCACGCCCGCCTTCGACCTGCTCCGCCGGCCGGAGCACACGTGGACGTCGCTGGCGGACACGCTGCGCGCCGCCGGCATCACTGCCGACGCGCAGACCGGGTTCCGCATCGAAACGCAGATCAAGTACGAGGGCTACATCGCCCGCCAGGACAAGGCGATCGAGCGGATGGGCAAGCTCGAAGACAAGCTCATTCCCGCCGACTTCAACTACGCGCGCGTCGTCGGCCTTCGGAACGAGGCCCGGGCGAAGCTGCAACAGTTCACCCCGCGATCGCTCGGGCAGGCGCTTCGCATCAGCGGCATTACCCCCGCGGACGTCACCGTGCTGGCGGTGGCGATCGGCCGCGGGCCAGCGCGCGTGCCGTAGCTGCGACGCCTGCGGCGCCCCGTTGTTTTCGCGAGCGGCGCGAA
>JBBCIV010000203.1:0-6090 GCA_037189665.1 Phycisphaerae bacterium
ACAAAAAGCGCGTTGCTGTAGATTACGGGAATCCACTTCCCTTTCCTGGTCGACCAAATCGTGGATAAGCGTGGAAGACATGGAACGGGTTTCAGCGTTTTTCTCCGTGCCTTCGTGCTTCTGTGGCCAATGCCTTGATGCAAAATCGTGAACTGCATCTGAACCGATTGGCGTTGCACAAGAGGTTCCGCAAAGACACAAGCAACGGCGTTCACAGGTCAACACGGTCTATTCGCTCGCGTTTTCGCAGGATAACCAGTGATTTTTTGCGCAACGCCGAGCGGTTGCACAGCACACAGCAGGATCAAGATCGGCTTCGTTCTCCGACCGCTCTTATTCCAATGTTCTTAAGTTCTCCTGTTCTCAAGAATATTGGAATTAGGACGCACGCGGGAAGATGAGTGAAATGACAATGACGGCGTGGGAACGGAAGCGCTTGAAATCGATGGAGAGCGGCTTCGGGTGGCGAGGGCGCGCCGCGTGATCGGGTGTCGGAAATCGTCGCCGTTGGTCGATGAGGGGTTGGTGATGGAACTCGTGACCGACGGCGACCACTTTCGGCGAATCGTACAGGAAGGGATTTGCCGCGCGCGGGTTTCCATCGACATCATGACCGCCGACTTCAAGGCGATGCTCGTGCCGGATGGCAATCGTTGGCGGGCGAAATCGATCATCGAGGTGTTCCGGTCGCTGGCGGAGAAGGGCGTGGAGATCCGCATCCTGCATGCGGGCGTGCCGAGCAGCGCGGCGCTGGTGGAACTGAAGCAGCAGTTGCCCGAGCGGTTGCAGATCCGCCGCTGCCCGCGGTTGCACAGCAAGGCGGTGGTGATCGACGTCGCCGAGGCGTATTTCGGGTCCGCCAACCTCACCGGCGCAGGACTCGGCGCCAAAGCCGACGGCCGGCGGAACTTCGAACTCGGCGCCTGGACCACCTCGCCGGATACCATCGATCGCATCCTCAGCGAGTTCAACCTCCTCTGGGAAGGGCATCACTGCGAAACCTGCAAGCGACGCGATATCTGCCCCGAACCGTTGGAAGAGCCAAAGCTGACGATCGCCGCGTCACGCACGCGGTGATGGGTTCGGAAGCAGAGGGCGAGCAGGCCGGGGTCGGTTTCGCCCCCCCTCCGGGGGGGGAAGTTAGGTGGGGGCCTGCGGCGGTGCGCACGCTGATTCACATTCAAAAGGCCCCCTCCCGGCCTCTCCGGAGGGGAGGAGCAAGACCTTGTTTCCCCCATCAACGCCCGACCCCGTTTCCCGATATTATGAGTTGGGAGCTTGCCCGCCATGAGCCAGATCGCGCATCCGGACATCGCCTTGGTCGTCGAGGCACTCGATTCCGTCGGTCAGAAGTACCGCATGCAGCGGCTCGCACGCGGCGGGCTGCTGTTCGGCGCGACCGCGATCGTTGCCACGCTGGCGGCGGGGATGGTGGCGCACTGGAGCGGCGCGGGCGCGTGGGCGCTGGCGGCGATGGCAGGGTGGGCGATCGTGCTCGCGCTGGCGGCGATCGTATGGCTGGCAAAACCGTTTTTAACGCGGCATAAGCCCGAATGGGTGGCGCGGCTGGTCGAACAGCGAGTGGACGGGTTGCACAACGGGTTTACGAACGCGCTATTGCTGGCAGCGCGGGACGACGTCCAGGCCAGTCCGTTCACGCCGCTGATTTACTCTGAGATCCGAGAGAAGACGGCTTCGACGTCGATCGACCAGGCGGTTCGCTATCGCGAGCTGCTGCCATTGGCGTGGCGATGCGGACTGGCGGGGGTGCTGGCGCTGGCGGCGGGCGCGTTGCTGTGGCCGCAGGTGTCGCATGGATGGCGACAGATGCTTTCGCCCACGGCGTTTGTGCCGGCAACCTCGACGATCCAGATCGTTTCCGTTCGTCCCGGCGACACCACGCTCATCAAAGGCCAGCCGCTGGAAGTGTTGCTGGAGATCACAGGACAGCCGGAGGATCAGGACGTGGAGGCGCGGCTGTACGTCGAGCCGCGGGTGGACGGCAAACAGCAATGGCCGCTGCCGCTGGTGGCGCCGGGGCGGTTCGCATCGCGGATCGAGCACGTCGATGAGTCGATGAGGTACCGCGTCGAGGTCGGCGGGACGCAGAGCCGGTGGTTCGACGTGAAGGTGATCGAGCAGATCAAGCTGACGTCGCTGTCGCTCTCCGTCACGCCGCCGGCGTACACGAAGCGGCCGGCGCAGGAGATCAAGGTGAACGCTGAATCGGCGTCGCCGGTGAACGTGCCGGAGGGCAGCCGCATCGATGTGGTCGCGCAGATCGACACGCCGGTCAGCAGCGCGATGTTGCAACTGGCGGAAGACCAGCCGCTGACGATGCAGCGGCAATCTGACGGCCGACAGTTTGCGGCGTCGTTCAGCGCGGACAAGGACGTGTCGCTGTCGGTCCTGTTGGCGGATGGATCGGGGCAGGTCATCGCGCGATTGCCCGAGCCGGCGATCGACCTTCGCGCTACCCCCGACGCCCGGCCGCAGGTGACGATGCGGTGGCCTTCGCAGGACGTCGCCGTCGCGCCCGATGCCGAGGTCGCCCTCAAGGCCGACCTGAAAGACGACGTCGGCCTGTCGCACGCCCGCGTGCTGATGTCCGCTAGCGCCGACGCGCCGCTGGAGATCGCCAGTGACCTGCCGCTGTCCGGCCAGCAGGCGTTCGAGTTTTCGCACAAGCTGGTGCTGAAGCCCGACTGGCGCAAGCACGGCACGGTCCTGCGCGTGCAGGTCGAGGCGATCGACAACCGCTCGCTCGGCGGCGATCGCGGGCCGCAGACGACGCAGTCGCAGGTCTATTCGATCACGCTGCGCGACGCCGAGCAGATCGCGAAAGAATCGGGCCAACGGATCGATAAGCTGCGCGACGCCATTCGCGAGATGCTGAAAAAACAGCAGGATTTGCACGCCCGGACGACATCGCTCAAGTCGTTCGATGCTTCGGCAATGCAGCCAGTCACGCGGGGGCAAACCGAGCTGCACGACCGGTTGTTACGGGTGGCGGAGACGTTCCAGTTCGAGCCCGCCGACGCCAGCGTGCAGAAGACGCTTCTGATGCTGGCCCGCAATCCCGCCGCCGAGGCGGTGGAACTGTCGACGAGCCTTTCGATCGAGTTGAACGGGGCCGCCCGGATTGGCCTTCACAGCAACTTGCAGGCAAGCCAGCGGCGGATCATTTCCACGTTGGAATCGCTGTTGGCATTGCTGGTGGCCACGCCCGAACTCGCCGACCAGCACGCCCGCCGTGGCGGCGACCTGCCCACGACTGAAGATGCGATCAAAGACCTCAAGGCCGCGCTCGAGGAGTTCGTGAAGCAACAGCAGCGAATCCTCGACGCCACCGCGCCGCTGGCCAAGAAGCCCGTCGATGATTTTTCCGACAAGGATAAGAAGACGCTCGACGAACTGGCGATGAGCCAGGAGAAGCTCGACGCGTTCATGCAGGAGAAGATCGCCGACTTCAGCAAGCTGGCCGAGCAGGACATGGCCAACGCGTCGCTGCTGAAGGAGCTGATGGAGGTCTACTCCGAAGTCACGATGGCGAAGGACGCGTTGAAGAAGAAGGAGATCGAGATCGCGGTGAGCGCCGAGGAGATGGGCGTTGAACTGGCGAAGGAGATCACGTCGAACCTGGAAAAGTGGCTCGTGGACACGCCCGATCGCATCAAGTGGGACCAGGAAGACCCGCTGACGAAGATGGATATCCCGATGGCCGAGCTGCCGAAGGAACTGGAGGACATGATCGGCGAGCTGATGGAGCAGCAGGAAGACCTTCTCGAAGAGGCCGAGGACACCAACGCGAACTGGGCCGACTCGCTGGACAAGGGCGCCGGCTGGGACGCGATGGACGGCCCGATCGCGAACATGAGCGCCAAGGGCGTGACCGGCAACCAGCTTCCGAACAACAACGAGATGGGAGGCCGATCGGGCGAAGGGCGCAGCGGGAAATCGCAGGGCGAGTTCGTCGAGGAGACGGCGTCCGGCAAGGGCGGGCGCAATACGCCGACGCGGCTCGATCCGACCGCGTTTCAGCAGGGCCAGATCAAGGACGAATCCAAAGACCCCGTCGGCGGCGCAACCGGCGGCGGCAAGCTGTCGGGGCAGGGCGGCGAGGGCCTCGAAGGCCCCGTTCCGCCCGGCCTCGACAAGGAAATGCAACGCCTCGCCCAAAGGCAGGCCCAGCTCCGCAACGCCGCCGAGCGCCTGAACTTGCAGTACCAGCTTGGGCGGTACGACAACTTCAAGCTGCTGCAATCGATCGCGATCATGCGCCGCGTCGAGGCCGACCTGAACGCCAACCGCTATCAGAACGCCATGCGCCGCAAGGACGTTTTGCTCGACACCATGGACACCAGCCGCATGCTCGTCGGCGGCCAGATCCACGTGCAGCACGACACCTCGCCCACGCTCAGCAACCGCATGGAAGATCAGATCCACGACGCCATGAAGGGCGACCTCCCGCCGGCGTGGAGCGATGCGCTCAAGACTTATTACGAGAAGCTTGGGCGGCAGTAGAGCGGGAAGGCGAGGGCGGGAGGGCGCACGTTGGTTGGGCGCCTATGCGCCAACTTCCACTTCCTCGCCCTCCGGCGCGGCGGGGAGGACCTCGTTTTCGCTGATCTTCGTCAGCTTCTCATCCGCGGCGGACTCTTCGTCGAGCGTGTCCTGAAGGAGCTTGGCGACGTCTTTCAGGCCGAGTTGTTCGGCGATCGCGCGGGCGGTGCCGTAGGCGGCGATCTCGTAGTGTTCGACGCGCTGGGCGGCGCCGATCAGCGCAGCGTCGATGACCGCGTCGTCGCCGTCCTCGTCGATCACTTCCTTGCCTTCTTCGACCAGGCCCTTCATTGCGTGGCAGACCTTGCCTTTCAGCGAGATGTCGAGCTTGCCGGCGATCTTCTCGAGGCGTTTGATTTGCCTTTCGGTTTCGGACAAGTGAGATGTAAACGCCTTCTTCAGCGCAGCCGACGAGGCCTTCTTGGCCATGCGGGGCAGGGCTTTGGTGAGCTGGTTTTCAGCGTTGTAGATGTCCTTCAGTTCATCCTCAAGCAGGTGATGGAGCGAATGCATGGCAGGTTCCTTTCAGTTGGATGCTGCAGAACCATAAGGCCCGTCAGCCACGCGTTTCAGGGTGAAATGGAATTCACCCGTTCGCCTGATGAACCGATCGGAGAAACCCTGAAAAACGAGATTGTTGTTGCCAGGCGAACCAAAGGTCGCTAATCTACTTAATCGTATCAGTTCTTTGGCGTTGCCGTCTTTGTGGCGGCTTGGGTGGTAGTGAGGCGAACGGTGAACGTGCGGAGGCGTTTATGACGCGTGGCAAAACGTATCGGGCCGGATTTACGCTGGTCGAACTTCTGGTCGTCATTGGGATTATCGCGTTATTGATTGCCATTCTGCTGCCGGCGCTGCAGCGGGCGCGTCAGCAGGCGGCCAGCGTTAACTGCATGTCCAACCTGCGTCAGATCGGCATTGGCGTGCTGGCCTACACCCTCGAAAACGGCCAATATCTGCCGCACGGCGCCGCCAACCATGGCGTTCACAGCTGGACCGCCAAGATCGCCCCCTGGACGCTCAGCATGCCTTCGTCGAGCTACAACGGCCTGAAGCCGTATAAGGTTTACGCTTGTCCGACGACGCCCACCGTTCCGCACGGATACAAGGTGAATCCGTACCTCGGCGTCACCGGCGTCGGCGACGCGCCTGACCCTGGCAAGCCATACAAGGTGAAGAGCTTCAAGCGGCCGCAGACGAAGGTGTTTGCGATCGATGGTCGTGACAAGCAGAACCTCATCCGCGACATCTGGTTCCACGCATACCAGTATGAGCCCATCGAAGGCATGATCGACCTGCGTCACCCGCAGAAGCGGGCCAACATGGTCTTCCTCGACGGCCACGTCGCGAGCTACGGGTCCGACCCGCTGCCCCGCGTGAAGTCGCAGCCGGTCGGCCAGAAGTGGCTTAACCGCAATGCGGCCAGCCCCGACGGTCTTTAATCGCCAGCTCATGCCCGCCCGGCCGCGGAAATCGCGGTGTGGGCGGATTTGCGGAACGCGCCCGGCGTCATCCGCGCGTACTGGC
>JBBCIV010000204.1:0-16764 GCA_037189665.1 Phycisphaerae bacterium
TCGAATCCACCCTGCGCCGGTGGGCGAGTTCAAGGTCTGGACATCTCTCCCACCCGGATACGAACAAGCTTACAACCGCGTCACTTCAGTGGGTATGCGCGGCGAACTTTATCATGAAGTGATACTCGCGAAAGTGCCGTCGCCCGACGTTATTTTTGGCCTCACTTACGAGGAGAAATTCATTAACTGGGAGGATTACCTGATCGCCGTGCCAGGCGTGACGGCCTACCTCGACCTGGACAATGATCGACAACTCGATGTCGGAGAACCTCGCGCCGTCTCGAATGCCGACGGATTCTACGAGATCAACAACGTTTCCGCAGGCGAATATCAACTGCGATTCATCTATCCCGCCGGCTACAAGGTGGATCGCCCCAGCGATGCACATACCGTCGTGAAAGTCGACGGCATTGGTATTCGAGCGCCGTACGCAGTTGGGAATCCAGACGCTACGCCTGCGATGGTCCTGCTGCGCCCGTTCACCGACAACGACGGCGACGGTAAGGTCACCGAGCCGGTCGACTCCTGGGACGGCAACACTGATTGGGTTTGGATAGATGTGAATCGAAATGGCGTCAAAGACGATTACGCCGAACCGGAATTTGGCTGGATCGAAAACTTGCCCCCGGGCGAGTATATCGTTCGGACCAGTGCGCCTGCCGGCACAACTGTCACTGGACTATCAAATGGCTTGTGGGGCACGATTGATGTACGGCCTGGCGCTCGGCTTGAGGTGTTTATTGGCTTCAAACTCGCCGGTTCGAACGGCTCGATCAGCGGGAAATTGTTCTACGACGACAACCGCAACGGGAAACAAGATCCCGGAGAATTGCCTTCGACCGGGTTGGTTTACATCGACAAAAACAAAAGCGGGTCGTTCAACGAGGGCGAGCGCTTTGTCAATGTTGGCGCCGATGGATCCTATCGTTTCGATAATCTGGCTCCGGGCAATTACTCGATAAGGCGCAAGCTGGAAACCTCGCGGAATGAACCCGCCGATGTGCTGGTCGGCGGCCCTCACAACGGTGAGGTTTACAACTATGTGCTCGGAAACGACGGCGTGGTTGCAGGTGCAGACTTCGCGTTGTTTTACATCTCTAAAAACCCGGGTGTACCAGCCGGCGCGATATCCGGCCGCATTTTCTATGACGCCAACAAGAACGGCGCGTTTGATGCCTCTGAGTCAGGTCTTGCCGGTCGAACTGTCTGGGTGGACAAGGACAACGACAAGGTTCTTGACGCCAACGAAATCTCGGCCGTCACCGATGCGGAGGGTTACTACACGCTCTACGGCCTGCCGGTTGGGATACACAAGGTCCGACAGGTAGTCCCGGTAGGCTGGAGCCAGACATATCCAACCAACGGTTTTGGCATTGATGTCAACCTGACTAAAGGTGGCTTGGTACACGCTCAATATCACGGCGTCTTCTCTGCCAGCGGCGTCGGCGGAACCGGTTCTATCTCCGGTTATCTCTTCTGGGATTCCAACAAAAACGGCGTTGAAAACCTGCCTTCCGATGTTCGACAGGGCAGCAAGATCGTTTACATCGACGCCAACAACAACGGCAAGCGCGATTCCGGCGAGAAACAGCTCACCACCAACGCCAACGGCGAGTTCAGCTTCGCGAATCTGGCCGCCGGCGTTTACTACGTGCGTCGGGACATTCCGAAGGGGTATCACGTTACCACGCCGGATCTGGTGGTGACGCTCGGCGCGAATCAGGCCGTGACCGGGTTGAAGATTGGCACGGGCGAGGGAGCGGCGCCGGCAACGCCGCCGGTCGTCAACCCGCCGCCGACCAATCCTCCTCCGACGAACCCGCCGCCCACCAACCCGCCGCCGGTGGTGAACCCGCCGACGAATCCGCCCGTCACGCCACCTCCGGCGACGGCGAAGGGATCGATCAGCGGTTTCCTGTTCAACGACACCAACGGCAACGGCATCGTCGATCCGGGCGAAGGTCGGGCGGCGGGGCGCGTGGTGTTCCTGGACGCGAACAACAACGGCAAGCTCGATTCCGGCGAAAAGCAGACCACCACCAACACCCAGGGCATCTACACCTTCACCGGATTGGACGCCGGCACCTACCGCGTGCGGCGGGTGTTCCCCAACGGCTATCGCATGAGCACCGCGCCGCAGGACGTGACGCTGGCGGCGGGAGAGTCGGAGACGGACGTGCTCATCGGGTCCACCGACAAGGTGCTGATCAGCGGCGGCCTCTTCGGCGACACGAACAACAACAAGAAGCGCGACGCGGCCGAGGCCGGCTTGTCGGGCTGGCGCGTCTACGTTGACGCCAACGGCAACGGCAAACTCGACGCCAGCGAGAAATCGACGGTCACCAATGCCGCCGGGCAGTTCGCGTTCTTCGATCTCGTGGCGGGGACATACAAGATCGCCGTGCAAGGCCAGTCGGGCTGGACGGGCACCACCAGCAGTCCGGTCAGCGTGAAGCTGTCGAGCGGCGGGGTCAGCACCTCAACGCTGTTCGGACAGCGGCAGATCGCATAGGACGCATCATCTCTTCTTGCCGGATGACTGATGCGCAGAACGCCTCGGCCAGCGATGGTCGAGGCTTCTTTTGTTTTGCGGTGGAGCCCTTCAGCGGCGCGAGAACCGCTTCTTGAATTCGTCAAGCGATTCGATTCCCACGGGCAGCGTTGCTTCCTCAGGCAGCATGACCGGGATGCCGTTGCGAATCGGATATCGCAGGCCGCCTACTTCGGCGACGAGCCAGTCGCCGTCTCGGGTGAGCTTGCTCAGCGTGATCGGGCAGCGAAGCGTCTGCATCAGAAAATCATCAATGGGGCGTTCGGACATGCGATGGATGGTACTGACATCCATTTCCGAACGCTATCGAGCGCTAGATCGCCATCCGGCGCGCACGATAATCGCGGTGGGGAATGCCTGCGCGGACCGTGGGCGGCAGGCAAACAGGCAGGATTGGCGACGACTATCGGACGTACGGAAAATCGATTCCGGCGGTCGATAACACCTACATGGCCGCCGAAGCGACGACACAACCGGCAACGACGACGTTCCTCCAGCTTGAAACGTTCGAGAACACGGTTCACGTGTTGCGGCAGGGCATGGCGCAGGCCGATCTGCTTCAGGCCTGCCGCGAGCTGAACGTCGCGGCGGCGGTGATCCTGATCTTCGCGGGCGTGATCTTCATGCTGTGGGGGTTCTACGCCTTCAAATGGCTGGTGACCCTCAACGCCGCCGTCATCGGCGCGTGGCTGGGCGCGATGATCGGACAGAGCGCCGGCGCGCCCCTGCCCGCGGCGCTGATCGGCGGGTTCGTCGCGGCGGTCGTCACATGGCCGATGATGAAGTACGCCGTCGCCATCATGGGCGGGCTGATCGGCACGGTGATCGGCATGAGCGTCTGGCGTTCGATGGGCATCGATCCCAACTTCGCCGCCGCCGGCGGAGGGATGGGCCTGATCTTCTTCGGCATGTTGTCGTTCATCCTCTTCCGGACCAGCGTCATGATGTTCACGAGCCTGCAGGGCTCGCTGATGCTGATCTTCGGCATCCTCGGCGTGATCTACAAATTCCAGGGGCTCGATACCCGCGCTCTCGAAACGCGGCTCGAGGTCAGCCCGTTCATCATGCCGATGATCGTCTTCTTCGCCTCGGTGTGCGGCATTATCTATCAGAACACCCAAGGCGCACCGGGCGCCGATGCGGCAGGGGCGGCGAAGAAGTAGCCTTGCCCCCGTTAGGGCTCCTGTGCGGGCTTCGCAACATCGCAACACGCCTCCCTGGCGCCTTGAGAGTCAATCTGTGTGCGAGGCTGCCTTCAGCCGCGCTTGGTTTTCTTCTGGGAGCGCGGAACGCTCGCAACGTTCAACTCCACCGCGGCGCGGATGAGCGCCTCTAGCGACTTCTCGTCGATCTTGTTGTCCCCCTCGTGAAAGTCGATTGCCCGGCGGACGTTACCGTCGAGGCTGGCGTTGAAGAGACCGGCAGGGTCGGGGAGGGAGGCGCCTTTGGCAAAGGTGATCTTGACGGCGTTCTTATACGTTTCGCCGGTGCAAACGATGCCGCCGTGCGACCAGACGGGAACGCCTCGCCACTTCCATTCTTCGATCACGTCCGGGACCGCCCGCCTGATGATCGCACGGATTCGCGCGAGCGTCTTGCCCCGCCAATCGTTCAACTCGGCTATCCTCGCGTCGATGAGTTGAGAGGCGGGGGCGCGGCCTGCCTCTTTCTTCGCATTGCTTTTGCTTTTCGACATGGCTTTCATCCCTCGCGGGCAGATCGAAGGATCACATCCGCTCGCCTGGCAGTTTGCTTGCCTGCCTCACCCAGTCCGCGAACTGGGCTTCGTCGAGGCCGTCATCTTCGTGGATGTCGAGGTAACGCACGTCTTTCTGTTTTGACGTGCCCGGCGGAACGGGCTTCAGCGCCGCGCCACGGAAGAACGCCACCTTGATGTACTTGTTAAAGCAGTGAATGCCGAGGAACCATGTCTTTTCCTCAACGCCGTACAACGGCGAGTTCCACTTCACTGCCTTGCGCACCCCGGGGACGGCGCGAGAGATAATCTCGTCCAGACGCTGGCCGACGTTGCTTTTCCAGCCGGGCATGGCGGCGATGTATGTTTGAACGGGTTCGTCGCCTTCGCCCTTGGCGATCTGCGGGTTGCCGCCGGAAAGGAGCCTGGGCGCACCGTCGGCCGATTTCGCGGGGCTGGGTTTCTCCGTGACCTTCGCGGATTTTTTGAATGTTTTCCTGGCCATGGCGGGGTGACGTTCCTTCCTGCGTTAGGTTGTTACTTTAGATCGCGAATCAGCGCGATGCGCCGGTGTACCTCGCCCAGGCCGTGTCGGTAGTAAAGATGGAGGGCGGGCGTGTTGGACTCGTCGACCGCGAGGGTGAGGAGTTTCAGTTCTTCGGCGCCGGTGGCGTGCAGGGCGAGGTCAACGAGATAATCGCCGAGTTTACGGCCGCGGGCGTGGGGGGCGAGGCCGATGTAGACCAGCTCCATCAGCCCATGTGCGTGTACGGGCGATAGCAGCAGCACGCCCAGTTCGATGCCCTGTTCGACGAGACAGAACCAGAGCGCCGGATCGAACTCGCCGGCGGCCTTATGGCCTGCGATGACGTCCTCGATCTCGCGCCGGCCGTGCAGGAGGGGGCAGTCGAGCGATTGTTCGTAGCTGGCGAGAATGCCGCGCGCGAACTGGCCGTGCGTTGCGGGCGAGTAGGTCAGCAGTTCACAGCCATCGGGCACCGCGGGCCTGGGCGGGATACGGCTGACCGCCCTCTGGAGGTAGATGAGCGTTGCCAGGTCGACGAATCCCTTGTCGCGCAACGCCGTGGCGGTGCGCGTATCGGTGGATTCGAGCAGAAGTTGCGCGAGGTCGTTCTCGTTTCGGTCCATCGCGTCACACACCGCTGTCACGCACCCCACGACGGCGGCGGGGACGGTTCGGGACGAGCCGGTGGTGCTGGTCATGAGCAACGCGGTCCGCCCTGGCGCCGGCACCGGCAGGCAAGCGGCGATTACCTTTTCGGATGGCGAAACCGCCACCTGGATGTGTCTGAGGTCGATCTGCCGCTGGGCCGCATAACTGGCGAAGTCCAGTATGACGGCGTCGTCGGCTTTGCGTCCGTGCTGGCCGAGCAGCAACTTCAGGGCCTCGTCGGTCTCCTCGGGCGCGACCAGGCGGACGCGGAAGTCGTCGCCATCGCCACGTTTGCCGTCGCGCCAGCGGAAGATATTTGACAGTCCACTCACCCACGCCGACAATAACAGGACTGGAATAGCGCGGGCAAGCTGATGCCCGAATCGACAGCGCAACCAGTGGCCGAAGCGGAGTTTAAATACGTCGAACCACCACCCGGAACGCACACCATGATGAAGCGATTTGCCTTGCCTGCCGCCGCCTGCCTTGCGGCGATCGCCGTTGCTGCCCAGTTCGCCGGCGCCTATCCCGAGCCGAGCAAGTACCCGGTATCGTGGGAACTGAAGTTCGACTACCACCACCCGCGGCGCATCGTCGTCGAGGTGCCCGGTTCGCCCGTTCCCAAAGCCTACTGGTATTTCACGTACACCGTTACCAACAAGACTGACAAAGAACAGGACTTCCTGCCCGTCTTCACGCTCGTCACCAGGGATGGCAAGGCCATCCGCTCTGATCGCGGCGTGCCGAAGGTTGCATTCGATCGCATCAAGGCCCGCACCGGCAACAAGCTGCTGGAGTCGCCGATTGAGGTCGCCGGCACCATCCTCGTCGGCGAAGATCAGGCGAAGGACGGCGTTGCGATCTGGGAAGAGCCCGAACCGGAAATGGGCACCTTCAGCATCTTCGTCGGCGGGCTCAGCGGCGAGAACGTGCAGTTGACGGACTCGGCCGGCCAGCCCGTCGCCGACAAGGATGGCAAGCCGGTCATCCTTTTTAAGACCCTCCAACTCGACTACACCATCTCTGGCGACGAGGTCTACCCCGGCATCGATCCCATCCGCAAGACGCACCAGAACTGGGTGATGCGGTAATCAAGGAAATGTGAGGAATGCGGGAATGTGAAATGCGGAATGGCGTCGCGCGATGCCGTTCCGCATTTCGCGTTATGCATTTCGCGTTATGACCAAGACCCTGGGCATCATCGCCGGCGAGGGCATCTTTCCGTTCCTGGTAGCGCGCGGCGCCAGGCGCGCTGGCTTGCGCGTGGTAGCGGTGGCGTTGCGGGGCAGCGCCTGGTCTGATCTTCGGGATGAGGTCGATGAGTATCACGCCGTCGGCGTCACGCGGCTGGGCTCGTGGATCCGCGCTCTTCGCAAGCACGGCTGCGACGAGGCGATCATGGTCGGGCGTGTGCGGAAGGCCAGGCTTTACCAGCGGTGGGCGCTGGTGCAGTATATCCCTGACTTGCGAACGCTGGCGTTGTTCCTCCGGCTGGTTCGCCGGGACAAGCGCGACCAAACTCTTCTGCAAAGCGTTGCCAACGTACTGGCGGCCGAGGGATTTCCGTTGAGCGATTCAACCAAGTATTGCCCCGAACACCTCGCCACTGAAGGCGTCATGACCCGGCGATCGCCCACCGATGCGCAGTGGGAAGACATTCGCTTTGGCTACCAACTCGCGACGACCATCAGCAAATTGGAGATCGGCCAGGCGATCGCGATCGCCGATCGCAACGTTGTTGCGGTGGAAGCGATCGAGGGCACCGACCGCATGATCGAGCGCGCCGGCCAGCTTTGCCGGCGGGGCGGGTGGACGCTCATCAAGGTGGCCAACACGCACGCCGACATGCGCATCGACGTGCCCAGCGTCGGCCTCACGACGATCGAAAAGCTCAAGGCCGCCGGTGCCGCGTGCCTGGTGCTGACGCCGGGCAAGACCATCCTGCTGGAGAAATCCAAGGTGCTGGAGCTGGCCGACCGGCTTAAGATCGCGGTCGTCGGCTATGCCGGCGAGCAGCGGGAGTAGGCGCGCTCGCTTGAGCGCATCGGCCGGCCGCGATCCCGATTTCATAATGAAATAAAAAAACGCCGCAGGGTGTCAGCTCACCTTCCCGACCAAGGGACCGTGAAACACCACTGCGACGTTACACATACGGCCTGCGCACCTTCCGTCACGTATTTTGCCGACGGCGACGGGGCGGGCGGACGCGAGTTTTTACGACGGGTACGGATGTGAAACGTCTTCAGCGTGCTTCACGCCTGCGGATGGCCGGAGGAACAGGTCACCCGCGGGTGGCGGTGGTGCTATGGATGCCGGCGAGGCGTCGATCAGTTGCGGTGGGCAACCCAATCGGCGTACTGCGAGCCGCCGGCACTGGCGATGCGGACTGCTGTTGTTGCGTGCCTTCCACCGCTGCCGGGGAGGCGGCGAGGATGTCACGCAACTGGTCGGGCTTGAGCGGAAGAAACAACAGGGCGTCCACCGTACGGTCGTGAACCGCGTCGTAAACGCCCGCCATCGCGTCATGCTCGACCATCAGGACCCGCTTTGCTTTCGCCTGCGCCTGCTCTGCGAGCCGAAGCGTGGCGATCGCGGTATTTAATGTCGTGCTCTTCTCCGCAATAATTGCATCGACTTTTTGGTACAGTCTGACTGCCGCTTCGATCGTGGGGAGATCTCCCGCTGCTATCAACTCAACCGATTTGCCGACCGCCATCTTCACGTCCGACAACGTGTTCGGACGCTCGTAGTAAATAATCATTCGTCTGCGAAGCACGGACACGGAACCGACCTTTCCAGTATGTCCCACTAAAACTGGCCACACGCCGGGTCGAACCCATGCCATGCGACACTTTCATCTATGCCGAGTATCGAGCGAACGGAGGCCCCGACTTAAAACTCTTTTTGTGAAATTCACAAGAACGGAGTGCCGCAATTGTAGCTTCGTAAGCTCTTTGAAGAAAATGACTTGCGGAATCACGTCGGTCTACGGATGAAATTATTCGTTTTAGCGGTCGACTTCGCCCATGACGATGTCGATGGAACCGACGATCGCGGGGATGTCGGCGATCAGCACGCCGCGCACCAGCTCGGGCAGCACGGCGAGGTTCACGAAGCTCGGGCCGCGGATCTTCACGCGCGACGGGATCGTGCCGCCTTGGCTTTCTATATAGAAACCAAGGTGCCCGCGCGGGTTCTCCGCCTCAAAGTAAATCTCGCCGGCGGGCACCTTCATGTTGCGGGGGATCTTCGCCCTGAACAGTCCGTCCGGCAGCATTGCAACGCACTGGCGGATGATGCGGCAGCACTCCTTCATCTCCGCCATCTTGATCCAGTAGCGGTCCCAGCAATCGCCGGGCGCGCCGAGTTCGCCTTTGCCCACGACGACGTCGAATTCCAGTTCGGGATAAACGCTGTACGGCCGGTCGCGCCGCAGGTCCATCGGTACGCCGCTGGCGCGGATGCACGGGCCGGAGAGCGCCCAGTCGATCGCCAGTTGTCTGCTGATCACGCCGAGCTTGGCGGTGCGCTTGACGAAGATGTGGTTGTACGTCAGCAGCCGGTTGTACTCGTCGATCTTCGGCTCGAAGTAGTCGAGGAACTCCGTCAGCTTGTCGACGAAGCCCGGCGGAAAGTCCCACGTCACCCCGCCGATGTTGATGTAGCTCAACGTCAGCCGTGCGCCGCACATCTGCTCGAACAGGTCGAGGATGTACTCCCGCTCGCGGAATGCGTACAGGAATGGCGTGAACGCGCCCATGTCCAGCCCGTACGTGCCAAAGCTCACCAGGTGCGACGCGATGCGGTTCAACTCGCACGCGATCACGCGGATGAACTCCGCGCGCCTCGGCACCGTGATGCCCGCCAGTTGTTCCACCGCGATCGACCAGGCGAGGTTGTTGTTCATCGCCGCGAGGTAGTCGAGCCGGTCGGTGTAGCCGATGTACTGGTAATAGGGCAGGTTCTCGCCGATCTTTTCCTTGCAGCGGTGGAGGTAGCCCAAATGAGGTGTCGCCTCGATGACCGACTCGCCGTCCGTGCGCAGCTCGATCCGGAGCACGCCGTGGGTGGACGGGTGCTGCGGCCCCATGTTGACGATCATCTCCTCCGACTCCACGTCGAACGGCTGATCGATGTCCTTCTCCCCGCCAAGCAGGGCGTAGGTCTGCTGGGATGTGTCGGTCGTGGTGCTCACAAGGCCTTTCTCGCGCGTAACCCGCTCTCGCGACGTTCCTCCCGCGCGATTGTAGAGACAACCCCGCTCCAGACCAACCCTCCGCGACATTCGCGCAAAGGCTTTCATGCCAATACGATACGCTTCATTCCGCGCGCCCTTCGACAGCCAAATTGGGTTCGTTCGGCCATTTATGCCAAGCCCACGCCATTCCCAAATTGGGTTCGTTCGGCCATTTTTGCCAAGCCCACGTCGTTCCCAAATTGGGTTCGTTTGTCCCGATTCCATCGCTGACGCCCCCCGTTATCTTCCAAACGCTCCGATTTGGGTTCGTTTGTTCAACTTCGCTTTCACGCGCCCTGCTTGACCACCCGATTGGAGATTTGGGTTCGTTTTTTCAGGATCGCGTACGACACGGCGTGGTCACTTCAGTGGCCACGTGCTCGCGCGCTAGGCGCGCACCATCTCCCACCTCTAATACGTTCTCCAGCCTCAAATGGTGACACTTCCCCACTTTGTGAAAAATCCCGCCATCTTCCGCCATCTCCGACCCGATTCCTGCCTGCGACGTACTTCTTTCAACGAACCAGAACAAATAGGATTGACCAGTTTACTTTATATTGTAGAGTTATTTCCCATGAATCCCAACCCTCCTCCTGTCAACCCTGCCCGCGTCTGGTTTCACCGGTGGATGCGCGAGGCCCCGCGCCTGCCGGGCGTTCGTTCGGACGTCGTCGTGGAAAAGCGGTACGCGATGCTGATCAACCCATTTTACCCAAAGGACCCGCACGCCAGCTTCGGCAAGCACGTGCTGACGCCCACGCTCGCGCTTACGTCGGTGGCCGGCGCGACGCCGGGGCACTGGCGCGTGGCGTATTGGGACGAAAACCTGCTCCAGGGCCCGCCGCCGCTGGAGCAGGTGCCGGAGGTGGTGGGGATCAGCGTGCATCTGACGTTCGCCAAGCGGGCGTACGCGCTCGCCCGCTGGTTTCGCGCCCACGGCAGCAAGGTCGTGCTCGGCGGGCTGCACGTGCTCAGTTGCCCGGAAGAATGCATCCCCCATGCCGACGCCGTCGTGCTTGGCGAAGGCGTGCAGTGCTGGGCCGACGTCCTCGCCGACGTTGAGGCGGGCACGCTCAAGCCGCGCTATTACGGCTCGTTTCGCAAGGCCTATCGCGCCGAGCCGGCGCCGCGGCGCGACCTGCTGCCGCGCGAGTCGTTCCTCACGACCGCTTCTCTGATCGCGACTCGTGGTTGTCACAACCGTTGCGATTTCTGTTATCTTGCCACCGACGGCCTGTCGATGCCGTACCAGACGCTCGACGCCCAGCAGATCGTCGACCAGTTCCTCGCCGCCGACGAGCCGTACGCGGTGTTTACGGACAACAACCTTGGCTCAAAGCCGGCCTACCTCCGCCAACTCTGCCGCGCCCTGCGCCCACTGGAGAAGATCTGGTCCGCCGCCGTTACGCTGGACGTGTCGGACGATCCGTCGCTGGTGCGCGAGATGGCGCTGGCGGGGTGTACGGGCGTGTTCATCGGATTTGAAAGCCTGAGCGACGCCAACATCATCAGCGCCGGCAAGCGTTCGCCGCGGGCGCAGGAATACGCCAGGCGCGTGGAGGTGTTTCACCGCAACGGCATTCAGGTGAACGCGAGCTTCGTGCTCGGCTTCGACCACGACGACGAGACGGTGTTCGGGCGGACGGTGGAGTGGATCGAGTCGAATAAATTGCAGTGCGCGACGTTCCACATCCTGACGCCTTATCCCGCCACGCCGCTGTTTGCGCAGATGGAACGAGAGGGACGCATCCTGCACCGCGACTGGGAGAAGTACGACACCGGCCACGTCGTCTTCAGGCCGAAGCGCATGTCGGTCGAGCAACTCGAGGCCGGCTACGCGTGGTGCTACCGGCGACTGTTCAGCCATGCGTCGATCTTCCGGCGTCGCCCGCGCGACCTGCGGGCGGCGCCTGCCTACCTGGCAATGAGCTATCTTTACAAGCGGTGCAACTGGCTGTGGCCTCTCCTGATCCGCCACCGCCTCGTCCACCGCGCCTGGCGGCCGCTGGTCGAGATTACGCGCCGCAGGCACATCAAGTTCCGCGCCCGCCTCGCCCGGACGCCTGACCTCTTCACCCAGCCCAACCTGATCGTGCCGGCGAGCGTGTGAGCACCGCGGGATTTTTGTCCGATCGCCAGCCCGGATGGCCGCCCGCGTACGAAAACAAATTCACCGGGCCGAAAGGGGGGAGCTTCAGAGGACTGCAAAACACGGTTGGTCGGGGGGACTAACGCATCCATTTTGGCGATTTGCGTCCTAATTCCCTCTCTTGGAGTGCTGGGATAGGGAGGAGGGATTCGCCAAAAAGATGCGTTACACGCCGGTCCGGGGCGTATTTCGGCTTGGCCGGTTGATCGTCGGGCGGATATTCTTACGATGCGCTACCTTGGAAAGAAGCGGCGGATAGAATCGCGATGAGTACGACGGTGACCGACCACATGGATACGCTTGGCACAGCCACCGAAGCCGACCAGCCGGCCGTTCCCGCGGCGGCGGCGGGCAATCCCGTTGACGTGGCAAAGCCAACGCGCCGGCCGACGCCGACGTCGCCGGTGAAGGTAACGTGGGTGGACAAGGCCGAGGCGTTCGTCAGCCGTCTGTCGACTCGCGACAATTTCTGGCACAGCATCTGCTCGTTCATCTGGCTGCCGCTGGCGTTCTTCTCGGGCATCCGGACTCGCAAGATCGACACCGACACCTACGCCGCCTACCTGCCTTTCCGGCGATTTAACCGCAACTGGTACCGCGCCATGGCCGGCGGGGCGCTGCTCGGCAACGCCGAGATCGCCGGCGGCATGTACGTCTTCGGCATCTGCGGCAGCGAGTACACCGTCGTCTGTAAAAACCTCAATTACACCTTCCTCCGTCCCTGCCTGGGCCCGGCGGTATACCGCATGAAGGCCCGGGAGAACATCCGCGAATTGGCGGAACAGTCCAGGGAGTTCAACTGCGTGCTCGACATGGACATCATGCAGCAGCCGCTGAACACCAAGGACCGCGAACGCCGCGTCGGCAAGTGCGAGGTGACGTTTCACGTCACGCCCAAGGTGCATCACAAGATGAAGGCGATGCGCAAACGCAAGTGATTGCCGATTGCCAATTGGCGATTGCCGAATGACAGACGACGTTCCTACAGGTTCGCCCGCCCGATCCTCAATCGACAATCGGCCATCGACAATCGGCAACCCGCTTGGCTGGGCCGTCTATCTTGGCATGAGTTGGACGTGGGTGATCGGCATGTACCTGCCGGTGCTGCTGATCCGCGATTACGGGATTGCGGCGTGGTTCATCTTTGCCATCCCTAACTGCCTTGGCGCTGCCGCGATGGGGTGGGCATTGCGGTCGCGAAGCGCGAGCCGTGACCTGACAGACACCCATGCGGCGGCCTGCCGCGTCTTTTCGCTGGTGACGATCGCGTTTCACCTGTTCGTGGCGACGTGGAAACTGCCGCAGCTGGTCGGAAACATCGCGTGGATCACGCCGATCATCCTGGTGCAACTCGCGTTCACCCCCGTTTTGCGAAGGCGCGGGGCGTTGATGGGCGCCCTGGCCGTCTTCCTGGTTTCGATCGGGATTGCGATCGCGCTGAACGCAAACGGGGTGCTCGAACTTCCCAAAGTCCAGCCCGCCGGGCTGGGTGAATTGGCAGGCTTAAGCCTCGTTTGCCTTCTCGGCTTCCTCCTCTGCCCCTACCTCGATCTCACCTTCCACCGCGCCCGTCAATCGACCGGGACGAACGGCGCCAAGGTCGCGTTTGGCGTCGGGTTCTGCTTTTTCTTTGCCTCGATGATCGTGCTGACGCTGCTTTACGCCCTGCGAATCAACAACTTGTCCGTCGGAAGTGTCGCGGCGTGGCTGATCTTTGCGCACGTCAGCGCTCAGGCGATGCTGACGGTGGCGCTTCACTCCAGCGTGGCTTACGACCAGGCGGAGGCTGCCGACGACGTTTCGAACTACCGCGCAGGGCTCGGGTTTGCACTGGCAGCGGGCCTGGCGGGGGCGATGGTGGCGTACTTCTTCAACAGCCACGGCGTGGCGTACGGCGGGTTCAACGATGCCGGCGAGGTGGTTTACCGACTGTTTATGTCGTTCTACGGGTTGGCCGCGCCGGCGTACGTCCTGAACAGCTTCCGGCAAGGCAAGCCGAACTGGCGGGGGACGTTCCTGACGATCGGCGTGGCGATGCCGTTTTACTGGATTGCGTTCGTCGAGCGGCACATGGCCTGGGCGCTGGCGGGCGGGGCGCTCGTGCTGCTGGCGGGGGCGATCGGGTCGCGGAAACCGCGGAATGCACGTCCGGCGGATTTGGCATCGTAAAGCCTTGTCAGCGGGGCGCGTTCTCTCGACACTTGGGGCCCAGTGAAGGTCATCATCGTTGCCAATCTCGTGAAGCCGAAGGTCAAGCCGGCGGTCGAAGTGCTCGTGCCGTGGCTGCAGAAGCGCGTGGACCTCGTCGGCGTCGAAAGCGACATGAAGTTCGACCTTACGGCGGTCGACATCGACCTCGTCGTCGTCCTCGGCGGGGACGGCACGCTCCTTTCGGTCGCCCGGCGGCTGAACGGCAGGCAGGTGCCGGTGATGGGCTTTAACTTCGGGCGGCTTGGCTTCCTGGCGCAGTTTTCACCTGAGCAGTTGCCCGACGTGATCGAGGACGGCATTGCCGGCAAGCTGCCCGTTTCGCCTCGGCTGATGATCGAGACGTGCATTGTTCCCGGTAACGCCGACGTCGACCTGCTGGACCGGGCCGCCGTCGCGTCGAAGGCCAAATATCGGGCGATCGGGCTGAACGACACCGTCATCTCCGCCGGCGCCCCGTTCAGGATGATCGAATTGCAGGTGAGCACCGATCGCGACAGCGGCGTGCGGTATTTCGGCGACGGCCTGATCGTCTGCACCGCCAGCGGTTCCACCGCCTATAACATCTCGGCCGGCGGGCCGATTCTCAGCCCTCAACTTGAAGCGATGTGCATCACCCCGCTTTGTCCGCACAGCCTGAGTTTCCGTCCTATCGTGGTCAGCTCGCGACAGGTCATCTCGCTTACCGCGCGGCGTGTAAATCGCGGGACAGATGTTATTGTTGATGGGCAGGCGTCGTGTAATCTGTCCAAGGGGGATAAGGTCGTTATCCGGCGGACCGAATCGGACCTCCTCCTGCTCGAGAGCCCGCATGCATCGGAGTGGCAGGCCCTGGGCGAGAAGTTGAACTGGGCCAGCGTGCCGAATTACAACTGGAAGTAAGGAGACAGCGAGCGGTCCGCGCGAACTGGGTCGACAGCACAATTCGTCGTGCGTGTCAGCGCGCACATCAGCTGACCGCAGATGTCGTCGTATCGCGCGCACCGCTCTTTTCGAACCATGTTTGACGAATTCAACAAGATCATCGAGGCCATCGGCCGGCTGCCCGACGCCGAGAAGGCGACGGCACAGACGGCGTTCGTTACCTGGTGCGTGGCGAAGGTGATTTATTACCTCGTCGCGGGCGTCGTGGTATGGGCGCTCGGCAGGCGGATCGTGCAGGGCGTCTTCGCGGCGTTGCGCGAGGCGAAGCGGGCATCATGATCCTTGACTGGGTCTACGACAACTTCAGCATTCTGGAATACCTGCTCTGCATCGAGCTGGTGGTGCTGCTGGCGGCCGGGTTCTTCTACCAGGTGGCCAAGATCATCGCCCGAACCGATCGGCAGGACCCGCTCGTGCGCTTCTACCGCGTGTTCTGGCGGTCGTTCTTCAGCGCCGTGACGCCCATTCGCGAACTCGATCTCATGCAGGTCGAAATCATGGCGCGGAACGCCGGCCTTTCCGTGGCGGGAGACCTCGATCAATCGCAGTTGAGCCAGTTGGACGCGCCGGACTTGGGCGACCTCGATTCGCTGGGCACCGGCGGCACGGCCGATTCGGAAGGCGGCGGGCCTGCGACCCCCAGCGCGCGTCCGATCGGTCGAACCGGCCCGGAGGACGACAACATCCTGCGGCCGAAGAAGGACGCCGAATCGCGCGAGCTCAAGTTCGCCCGAAAACAACGCGAAGCCAAGGCCGCCGCGATGGAAGTCGCCGGGACGGAGCCGGACGGCGATTCCATCCCCATGGACGTCGAACGCGACGACGACGAGCCGATCAAGGTCTCCCGCGAACGCGGCGGACGGACGGCCAAAGACAACCTGCCCACCAAGGAAGTTCCCCGCGCGGCCACCAGCCGCTTCCATGCCCGGATCGTGCCGTTCTGCGAGGCCGAGTCCATCGTCGGCTACCAGGGCGGCGAGGTCGTCTTCAACATCACGGGGGCCCCGGAAGACGGGCACGCCAACGGGGTGATCATCTCCCTCATCGCCGATCGCATCGGCGTGCGCCCGTACCAGATCTCGCTGGTCGGCGGGCACTATAAGGTGCGAAAGTCGCTACAGGTTGCCGGGCTTGACCAGGCCACCCTCGACGCACGCATCATGCAGCTCTGATTTTGTTATCGGACGCCGTCTTTTCGCGCATAACATCAGGTTGAGATACGCCGCCAGTGTTGTTCTCTCGCCCGAACCCGTTTTGCGCTAGGAGTTGTGCGTCATGCGTTTATCCCTGATGTTGCTGGCCGTGCTTGTGGTGGCGTGTCCGTCGTTGGCCCAGGTGATCTACGAGCCGCCGAAGGTGCAGTACGGCATCGAAGACCGAAAGTTCTACTACGGCGGCACCGATCCGCTTACCCTTCGGCGAGGGGCGTTTTACGGCATTCGGAGCATCCGCCCGATCGACGAGGAACCGCTTCGCGTCTACTCTGATTTGCTTCCCGACGTGAACGCGGCCACCTACGGCTTCACCATTGATGATGCCCGTAACGAGGCAAACGCGAACCTCCCAACCTATTTTCGCATGTCCGACGCGGTCCCCGGCACGCGGGTTGAGAACGGCGCCATCGTCGTCCCCCAACGGCCGGTCACCCAAGCGGAAACGCGAGGCACGATCACCATCCGTCCCTACGTGGCGCCGCAACGAAAACCGATGCAGCCGGTGATCGTCATTCCCAAACGCCTGCTCGATCAACCGCTCCATCCGCAACCTCGCGCCTGACCCACGCAATGGAAGGCGTTGCTCTGGTGCGCGTTCTTTTAGTCCGCTC
>JBBCIV010000205.1:0-7089 GCA_037189665.1 Phycisphaerae bacterium
ATCCGGATATGGAAGTGGGTTACGGTAAGTGCACGCTGCACTACACCACCCACGACGCTGGCGGGCTAACCGACGCCGACTTTGACAATGCCGGGCAAGTTGAGAAGTTGAGCACGCAGGAATAGCGAGATTTGAGGCGCGAACTGCGAGTCGCGTTCAGACGTAAAAGCATGGTCGAACGGGAGGCCGACCAATGGGGATCGCAAGGCTTGTGGCGGTGATCGTCGTATTCGGGGCGAGCGCGGCACACGCGTGTGTGACGCACGACCTGAACGACTTCAAGACGCTCCCGGGATTGTGGTTGCTTGGCCCGATGAGCGCCGCGGCGATCTACCTGCTGGCGGCGATCATCGAGCGGCCGTTCGTGACGATGGCGGGGGTGGCGGAAGGGGCGATGGCGCACAGCCTCGTCACGTCGTTTTTCAACATGGTAACGATTGGCGTCGCCGGGGCGTTTGTGATTCAGCCGTTGGGCGAGTTGGCGCTGGTGTGGGGGCTGTTGGCGATCGCGGTGTCGCCGTCGTTGCGATATCTCTGGCTCGTCCGGCGCGGCTCGCGATGGCGGCGGACGACGAAGTTCGGCCCGCTGCTGCTCGGATCGATCGTCAGCGCGGTGGTCGTGCTCCTGCTGCCGGCATTGCAGGTCGCGTTCGGCTTCGACAGCCGCTCGCACGCGCTGCGCGTTCAGCCGTACCAGTTGCCGATCTTCCTGCTGACGCTGGCGGCGGGCATGGCGGCGCTGGCTTACGCGTCCAACGTCATCGCCAAGGAACCGCGCGTGGACGATGCCGACGGCCGGCAACGCGGCTTTGAAGTCATGCCGACCGCGACCCCAACTGCGATGCCAACGCCAGCGTCGCCCCTCACTTCGTCAGCTTCCGGTACTTGATCCGGTGCGGCTGGTCGGCGGCGGTGCCGAGGCGCTTGTGTCGGGCTTCCTCATAGCTCTGGTAGTTGCCCTCGTGAAAGACGACCTGGCTCTCGCCCTCGAACGCGAGGATGTGCGTTGCCATGCGGTCGAGGAACCAGCGATCGTGGCTGATGACCAGCACGCAGCCGGAGAAATTTTCGATCGCCTCTTCCAGCGCGCGGATGGTGTTGACGTCGAGGTCGTTCGTCGGTTCGTCGAGCATGATCACGTTCGCGCCCTTCGTAAGCATGCGGGCCAGGTGAACGCGATTGCGCTCGCCGCCCGACAGCACACCGACGGCCTTCGATTGCTCGCTGCCGACGAACCCGAACCGCTTCACGTACGCCCGGCCGTGAAGTTTCACCGGCCCCAGTTCCATCCACTCGGCGCCGCCGGTAATGGAGTTGTAGACGCTCTCGTCGTCGACGAGCGAATCGCGGCTCTGGTCGAGATAGGCGAGCTTGGTCGTGTCGCCGAGGATGACCTTGCCACCGTCGGGCTGCTGCGCGCCGGTGATCATGCGGAAGAGCGTGGTCTTACCCGCGCCGTTCGGCCCGATGATGCCCACGATCGCCGCCGGCGGGATGGTGAAGCTGACCTTGTCGAACAGCAGCTTGTCGCCGAAGGATTTGCTGACGTCGGACAACTCGATCACCTTGTGCCCCAGCCGCGGGCCCGGCGGGATGTAGATGTCGATCTCCACTTCCTTCTGCCGCTCCTGTTCCGCCGCGAGGCGCTCGTAGTTGGCAAGGCGGGCCTTGCTCTTGGCCTGACGGGCTGACGGGCTTTTCCGCACCCATTCCAGCTCGTGTTCGAGCATCTTCTGATGGGCGGCGTCCTCCTTCTCCTCCAGTTCGAGGCGTCGTTTCTTCTGTTCGAGCCAGGACGAATAATTTCCCTTCCACGGAATGCCGCGGCCGCGATCCAGCTCGAGAATCCAGCCGGCGACGTTGTCGAGGAAGTAGCGATCGTGCGTCACCGCGATCACCGTGCCGGCGTATCGCTGGAGGTGATGTTCCAACCACTCGACGCTTTCGGCATCGAGGTGGTTCGTCGGCTCGTCGAGGATCAGGACGTCGGGCTTCTGCAACAGCAGCCGGCAGAGCGCAACGCGGCGTTTCTCGCCGCCCGACAGGTGATCAACGACGGTGTCGGCGGGGGGGCAGCGGAGGGCGTCCATCGCCATCTCGAGTTGCTGGTCGAGGTTCCAGGCGTCGAGCTGGTCGATCTTCTCCTGGATTGCGCCCTGCTTGTCGAGCAGCTTTTGCATCTGCTCGTCGCTCATCGGCTCGGCGAACTTCTCGCTGATGGCGTTGTACTCGTTCAGCAGGTCGACGGTGGCCTGCGCGCCCTGCTCGACGATCTGCTTGACGGTCTTGCCTGCCTCAAGGTTCGGCTCCTGCGGCAGGAAGCCGACCGAATAGCCGGGCTGGCGCGAGATCTGGCCTTCGTAGTTGTTGTCGATGCCGGCCAGGATCTTCAGCAGCGTGGACTTGCCCGCGCCGTTCAGGCCGAGCACGCCGATCTTGGCGCCGTAGAAGTAGCTGAGATGGATGTTCTTGAAGATCGGCTTGCGGTTGATCTCCTTCGAGACCCCGATCATGGAGAAGATGATCTTTTCGTTGTCGGCCATAGGGAAAAGGAGCCAGGAGCCAGGAGTCAGGAGACGGGAGAAATGCGCATTTGATCGCCTCTCCTTTATCTACTGGCTTCTGGCTCCTGACTCCCGGCTCCTTTCGCTTGTCCAACCAAAGACCCACGCCGGGGAGCGTGGGTCTTTGGGGTGATTGATGAATCCAAACGTTTTTGCGCGATCAGCCTTCCAGACCGCCGCGGAGGCCGCGGGCCTTGGAGCGTTCGGCGCGCTTCTCTTCGCGGACCGCTTCTTCCTGGGCCCACATGGCGCGCTTGAGCGAGAGGCCGATCTTGCGCTCGTCGCTGTCCACGCGCAGGATCTTGACTTCCAGCTCCTGGCCGACCTTGAGCACGTCTTCCGGCTTCTCGATCTTCTGATCGGCGATTTCCGAGACGTGCAGCAGGCCTTCGAGGCCGGGTTCCAGCTCGACGAACACGCCGAAGTTGGCGATCTTGGTGACGTGGCCCTTGACGACCATGCCCGGGCGGTAGTGCTCGGGGATGACGGTGGTCCACGGGTCTTCGGCCAGGTGCTTCAGCGACAGGGCGATGCGCTGCTTCTCCTGATCGACCGACAGGACGACGGCTTCGACGTCCTCACCCTTCTTGAGCACTTCGGACGGATGGCCGACCTTCTTGGTCCACGACAGGTCGCTGACGTGCAGCAGGCCGTCGATGCCTTCCTCGATCTCGACGAACGCGCCGTAGTTGGCGATGTTGCGGACCTTGCCGCGAACCACGCTGCCGGGCGGGTACTTCTCGGCGACGCGTTCCCAGGGGTTCTCCTCGACCTGCTTCATGCCGAGCGAGATTTCCTGCTTGTCCTTGTTGATCTCCAGCACCTTCACCTTCACCGGCTGGTCGGCGGCCACCACTTCGGACGGGTGGTTGATGCGCTTGGTCCAGCTCATCTCGGAAATGTGGACCAGGCCTTCGACCCCGGCTTCAAGCTTGATGAACGCGCCGTAGGACATGATGTTGACCACCGTGCCCTCGTGGACGCTGCCCACCGGGTACTTGGTCTCGATGTTCTCCCACGGGCTGGCTTCCTTCTGCTTGAGGCCCAGCGCGATCTTCTCCTTGTCCTTGTCGATCGACAGGACCTTGACCTCGATCTCCTGATCGATCTTGAGGATCTCGCTCGGGTGGTTGATGCGTCCCCACGACATGTCGGTGATGTGCAGCAGGCCGTCGATGCCGCCGAGGTCGATGAACGCGCCGAAGTCGGCGATGTTCTTGACCGTGCCCTTGAGGGTCTGGTTGAGCTCGATGCCGTCGAGCGTCTTCTTCTTCAGCTCTTCGCGCTGCTGTTCGATCATCTTGCGGCGAGAGATGACGATGTTGCGGCGCTCGTCGTCGATCTTGAGGATGACCGCGTCGATCGAGCGGCCGATCCAGTCGCTGATCTCGCCCGGACGGCGGATGTCCACTTGGCTGGCGGGGAGGAACACCGGCACGCCGATGTCGACGAGCAGGCCGCCCTTGATCTTCTTCGTGACCTTGCCGGAGACGGGATCGCCTTCCTTCTTGGACTTCATGATCCCTTCCCAGTTGATGATGCGATCAGCCTTGCGCTTGCTGATCCTCACCGTTCCGGAATCATGATCCACGTCTTCGACGAGGACTTTAACTTCGTCGCCCACCTTCACGTTTTCGGGCTCGTCGAACTCGGAGCGTTCGAGGAGCGACTCGCTCTTGCGGCCCAGTTCCACCAGGAACTCGTCGCCGCTCTGACCGCTGATGCGGCCGGCGACGATGCTGCCGGGCTGCAGGTCGACCAGGTCTTCGGCGCCAACCAGCTTTTCGATGTCCGTGACATCGCCCAACATGGCGACGGCGGCATCCGCTTCGGCGTCAAAGTTACCCAGCGAGTGAAGGAGATTGTAATCGACCATACGAGAACCAACTATCATTGCGACGCATCACGGCGTTGCACCGCGCGTCTGGAATACCTGCCGCTCAAGGGCCGCACATTGCGAGCTCGACAAGGCAAAACAGGCAACCCACAAAAAGTGGGGAATCTGTCATCATATCTGTATTCCCGACGTTGCCAAGCCCGCCGCCCGAGAAACTTCGTTGATTTTCTGCCATTTTGCCCGGCAAAACCCGGCATAACAGGCAGGACAAACGCTGATGGGCACGCGCTTCCATGCGTTCCTATAGTTCCTTGGAAAGTCGGAGTACGACATAAACGGAGCGTGTACCATGGGACGAGAAGACATCGCGGCCGGTCAGGCCAAGCAGGTGAAAGGCAAGATCAACGATGTGGTTGGCGCCGCGCGCGGCGATGCCGGCCAGCAGGTCAAGGGCAAGGTTCAGAAGGCCGTCGGCAAGGTACAGGAAGCCGTTGGCAAAGCGACGACCAAGCGGGATTAGGGACAAGGCGCTACTCGTCGAGCAGCGCTGAAAAAGGTCGGCCCGACACGCGAATGCGAGCCGGGCCGACCTTCGTTTTTCACAAATCTATTTCTGATCAGGATTTAGACGACTCAACCCGAACCGTCTTCCCCGACGCGCTCGACTCGAACGCTGAGAGGATCACATCCAGGCTCTTGTAGCCTTCCAACCCGTCGATCGGAGGCTTGGTGTTCGCTTGGATCGACTTCAGGAACATATCGCTGATGCCCGAGCGAACCTGCCGTTCGTTTGTGCTTATCACGCCGGTCTTGTAAAGCTCTTCCTGACCATCGGCATAACGGACGATGACGCCATAGTTAGGGTCGTTCGCCAGCATCATGACGCCTTTTTCGCAGTAGATGACGGTGTAGTTCGACTCGCGCTCGCCGTAGTTGGTCCAGGCGATGATGATCGAGCCGGTGGCGCCGGACTGGGTTTTCACCAGCAGCATGGCGTTGTCGTCCACGTCGATCAGGCCGCCATCGGCGTAGCGCTTGTCTTGCGTGGTGATCATTGCGGAGACGTCGGTGATCTCTTCCTGAAGCAGGTAGCGCATCAGGTCGGCCTTATGGATGCCCAGATCGCCGCAGACGCCCATGATGGCTTCTTTTTTCTTGAAAAACCACGTTCCCGGGCCGGAATCGATACTCCAGCTATCCGGGCCCTTGTGCTTAAACGCGGTTCGGAAGGTGAGCACCCGTCCAAGCCGGCCGGAGGCGAGGATGTCGCGGGCCTTGACGTGGGCGCGGTCGAGCCGCTGGTTCTGCCCGACCATCAGGAACTTCTTCGCCTCGTCGGCGGCTTTCATCATCGCCTTGGCCTCGTCGCGGGTGGTGGCCATCGGCTTTTCGACCAGCACATGCTTGCCCGCCTTGAGCGCCGCGATCGACTGGGACGCGTGCAGGTAGTTTGGCGTCGCAACGACGACGGCCTCAAGGCCTGGGTGCTTGAGGAATTCATCGAAATCCGAATACGCCTTGCCCGCGCCATATTTCGTGGCGGCATCCTGGGCACGCGATTCTTTGATGTCGCAGAACGCGGCGATGTCCGCTGATTCCGAAGCGAGGGTAAGGTCGGGGATGTGGCGGCGAGTTCCGATCGCCCCGCAGCCGACGACGCCGATTTTTACGCGCATGGTGTCCTCTCAAATAGGTTGGCGGCGGGGGAGTATACCGGCGAATCGACCCGGCGTGGAACGTCGCGGCCGAGGAAAATCAAGGCGACACCCGAGGCGAGACGTTGCGCCGGGCAAGCGATGCAGACGTAACCAAGCGTACCGTCAGCAGCATGCGGCAAATCCCTCAAGGTTTCCCTCTCTTATGTGGATCGTCGCCCACAAACGCCGGAATTAGTAAAATATCTGCGGCATGCTGTCCCATTTGGGCCTAGATTTGCCCTCGGTCGGACAGCACAGGAAAGGGTTGAACAGTGTTCAATTCTCATAATGCGGCGGGGGTTGCCGAATCGCTCGAAGGTCGTTGCTTGTTCTCGGTTTCGGTGGTTGACAACGTTTTGGTGATCCGCGGCACGTCCGGGAACGATGCGGTTGTCGTCGATCAGAATCACAACAACACCGTCGACGTTTGCGTCAACGGCCGGACCACACGGCTGGCCGCCTATTCGTTCCATACGATCGACGCCGACCTCGGCAAGGGTAACGACTCGATTATCCTGAACGACCTCGTCCTCCCCTTCGGCGGATCGGTCTACGCCGGGGCCGGAAACGATTCGGTCATCTTTAACGACGTCAACATCAACGGTCACTTCATCGCCGATACCGGCGATGGGCATGATTCGGTGATCCTCACCGATTCCAGCATTGAGGGCGGCGTCATCAAAACCGGCGACGGCAACGATTCGCTCTTCGCCTACGGCAACACGTTTCTGAACTACGGCACCGTGCAGATGGGCGCAGGAAACGACATTGCCACGCTCGCCAAGACCAGCGTATTCGGCTACACGACCATCGACATGGGCTCCGGCCTCGACACCTTCATCGGCGTGCGAAATAACTTCCCAGGCGGAATTAACGTGAACGCCGAATTAAAGATCATCCTGTAACAACGAGCGGCGTTTTAACAGGACGCCTGCATCTTTCTCATCGCCGGCCCGGCCCGGTAAGCGAGTGCCCGGCCGGCGCTCGTTTG
>JBBCIV010000206.1:0-6739 GCA_037189665.1 Phycisphaerae bacterium
CAGGCGTCGCGCCTTTTCTCATTTTCTTCGCGTCTGTCTTCGCGCCATCGCGGTTCACCGAAGGATTTAGTAATACCGCTTCCCCGTCGACTCCCGGCCGATGAGGTTCAGGAGGCGGTCTTCGAGTTTCGGGTGCGTTGCGAACAGGTTCGCAACGCTGCCGCCGAAGTTCTTGGGTTCGGCGATCATCATGGCGTTGAACGCCGGGTTGGTCTGCATGGGGATGCGGTTGGCCATGGCGTGGATTTTTTCCAGCGCGGTGGCGAGGTACATCGGGTCGCCGACGATGGCGCCGCCTTCGGTGTCGGCGGCGTACTCGCGTTGGCGCGAGATCGCCATCTGGATGATCGCGGCCGCGATGGGGCCCAGGAGCATCACCAGCAGGCCGAGGATCGGATGACCGCCGCCGCCTTCCTCGTCGTTCGACCGGCCGCCGCCGAACATGAACATGTAGCCCAGGAAGTTGATCGCGCCGCCGATGGTCGCCGCGATGCTCTGGATGAGGATGTCGCGGTGCTTCACGTGCGCCAGCTCGTGCGCCATCACGCCGGCGACCTCGTTGCGGTCGAGCATCTGCATGAGGCCCTGGGTTGCGCAGACGGCGGCGTTATTCGGGTTGCGCCCCGTGGCGAAGGCGTTGGGCGCCGCGTGCGGCGCGATGTAGACCTTCGGCATGGGCATGTTTGCCCGCTGGGCCAGCGGTTCGACGATCTTGTAAAGCGGATGATCCGGGCCGACTTCCTGCGCCTGCATCGATGCCAAGGCAATTTTGGCGGAGAAGAAATACCCGAAGAAATTCATCGCCGCCGCCGCGATCAACGCGATCACGACGCCGCCTTGGCCGCCCAGCAGGTAGCCAATGAACAGGATGAAGCCGGTCAGCACCGACAACAGCATCACTGTCTTGATGTTGTTTATGAACTTACCACCCATTGAACATGCACCTCTTCAATATCTGTTGCCGGCGACCATCGCCGACACACCTTCTTATACGCACGGATGGTAGGTAGGGTGGAGTAAGGGTGCGTTAGAATCGCAGATTGTTTTTCAACTCGCCGGCGTTCGGCCCAGGAAGCGCCTTGCGCGGACGCGCTGGTGGACGATTTCGTTCGTCTGTGTCCATCCCCATTCCGGCCGAATCGCGGGCCGCTTGTGCGGCGTGAGGATGAGCAGTTGCGGCGAGACCTCCGCCAGCGCCCAGCAGAGGGACGGCAATCGCGATGGCTCGCACAGGTGCATCGCGAAGCTACAGACGACCAGCGAATACGCCCGCCCGCGGATCGCGCCGGCGGCGATGTCCTCGAAGGAGAATGTTTCGCAGGGCAGGCCGGTGCGGGCGGCGTAGGCTTCGGCGGTGTAGGGGTCGATGGCTTCGACGTTGGCGGCACGGGTTTTCAACCCATGGGTCACGGGGTGAAAACCCGTGCCACCGAGGATATCGCGAATGGCCAGCGTCACCTCACCCGAGCCGGCGGCCAGGTCGAGGACGTGGGTGAGATCGAGGTTCCAGCGTTCGACAACGATGCCGATCAGCTCAGCGATGACAGGCTCATGCGGATTTCGGTAGTCGCGGCCGTGGGCGCGGTAGAACTGTGAGGGACCACAAGCGACGTAGGCGTCGTGGATGGACGGGAATTCGTCGGCGTCTGCCATCGCTTTATCTCGACCTGGATGTACGAATAGATCAACGACACCGCCGCCACCACCACCGACGCCCAGAGCGTGATCTTCAGGATGCGGATGCGGTTGGCGATCTCCTTGTCGCGCCACTCGGCGAGCCGGCGGTCGATCTCGTCGAGCTTGCGGTCGATGCGGGCCTCGATCTCGTCCAGCTTCTGGTTGACGTAGCTGTCGGCCTGCTTCTTTACCCGGTTCGCGATCCCGCCGAAGAAGCCCGACTCCTCGATTTCCTCCCGCAATGCCTGCTGGCGCGGGGCGGCGGTCTGGTCGGTGGGCTTGTTGTTCTGCGGCTCGGCGGTGGGAGGCGGGAGGTCGGTGGTGGGGTCGCCCATCATCTTTTCGACCCGCTTGCCCAGCCAGCCGCGGGTCTTGCGCTTCATCTTGGCGAAGAAGCCCTCCTGGCTTTTGAGCGCCTTGACCAGGTCTTCCCGCGACTCCCGCCCGCTGATCTCGCAGCCGCGAAGCAGGCCGAGCACGACCAAGCCCCGCTCCGACAACCCGGAGAATCGCATCGCCCGGATCTGCGCGATCTCGATCGCCATCTGCTCGCCGGTGCAGCCCGGCGGGACGGACTTGCCCGCCCAGTGCAGCACGTCCTGCATGGCGGCCTTGTCGAGCGAGGCGATGAGCTGGCGCCGCTCGTGGATCGCCCGCACGAGCGCGGCCTTGTCCTTGACGTTCTTCGGGTCCAGCCCGAACTCGCTGGCGACGGCCTCGAGTTCGTCGATCGCCAGATCGCCTAACTGCTGCGACGGCGCTCTGGACCGTTCCGGCGTCGGGGGGCTTGCCAGAACGGGCAGGTTGGGGTTGATGGGCTGGCCGGGCTCGCTCATATGCTGTCAGGTCAATTTATCGCAAAGAACGCGGAGGCGCAAAGGACGCCGAGAAAACAATCATCAATAATGACGTGGCGTTTGGCGATCTTCGTGTCTCTGCGCTCCTCTGGCGTCAGGCAGGTCTCCGTTGGTCCGAAAGGTGTCATTGCAAGCCCATGTACGTTGTATCGATTGCCCGCAGCAGGCTGTGGGCTCGCATCATCAGTACGAAGACGAGGCATAGCAGCCCGCAGATCAACACGTCTCCCCAGAAGGTGGCGAACCGCAGGCGAAGCCCGTGCACGATGACGTATCGGCGGAGCATGGCGATGTAGCGGTCTTCGCTGGCGAGCCAGACGTACCACTCCCAAAGCGACTGGGCCGTCACCAGCGTGGCGTAGATCGTCACAAAGACGAACAGCGCCCAGCGGAAGAAGTTGAACAGGTCTATGTCGGGCACAGGGGGAGCGCTGAATTATGAATGCTGAATGATGAATGCGCGACACGTTCAGCATTCAATTTATTATTCGCTATTTTCTCCATCTGCTTCTTCCGGCGCGGCGCCGAAGAGCGCGCTGCCGACGCGGACGATCGTGGCGCCCTCTTCGATCGCGATCTCGAAGTCGTTGCTCATGCCCATCGACAGGTGGCGGAACCCGGCGCCGCCGATCTTCTGCCACTTCATTTCCTCGAAGATCTCGCGCGTGCGACGGAAGGCGTTGCGGATCGCCTTTTCTTCGTCGGTCAGCTCGGCCATGGTCATCAGGCCGACGAGCTGGAGGTTGGGCATCGTCGCGATCTGCTCGCCCAGGTGAACCGCCGCCCCGACCGCGACGCCGAACTTCTGCGGCTCCTCGCTGGCGTTGATCTGCATCATCACGCCCATCCGCAATCCCAGCTTGCCGGCGATGGTGTCGATCTCCTCGGCCAGGCGGAGCGAGTCGATGCTGTGAACGCAGTGGATGAGAGGCAGGAGCTGCTTGACCTTGTTTCGCTGGAGGTGGCCGATCATGTGCCAGCGGACGCCGATGGGGTTGGCCTGCTGTTTTTCGTCCCCGTGTCGGCCGCGACGCTGGAGGAATTCGTTCACCTGCGATGCCCGCTGGATCAACTGCTGCACGCGCGATTCGGCCAGGTCGTTTACCCCAAGCTGTACGATCTCGCGGATCGTCTCCGGCCCGGCGGTCTTCGTCACCGCCACCAGCGTCACTTCGGCGGGCTCCCGCTTCGACCGCGCGCAGGCGCCGGCGATCCGCTCGCGCACCGCATCCAGCCGTTCGGCCAACAATGATTTCTTTGCCAAGCGCAGGCTCCTTCCTGTGTCTGTCTCGAGCAGGCATTATATGACTCGCGCTCGAATTGACCACGCATCCTCCTTCGCGACCTCGACCTGAAACGACCTGAAACCGCATTTCCCGTGCCAAGGGCTTGCAAATAGGGGCCGCCCGACTTCCAATATTCGACCCGCTTTTCGGAGAACGAATGTCGCTTAAGGTTTGGATCGACGGCGAGTACTTCGCCAAGGAAAACGCGAAGATCACCGTCTACGACCACGGCTTGCTCTACGGCGACGGCGTCTTCGAGGGCATCCGCGCGTACTCGGGCAAGATCTTCGAGTGCAGGCACCACCTCAAGCGCCTTTACGACAGCGCCCGGGCCATCCGGCTCACCATTCCGTACACGCCCCAGGAACTGGAAAAGGTGATGTACGAGACGATCAAGCTCAACGGCTTCCAGGATTGCTACATCCGCCTGGTGGTCACGCGCGGCGCCGGCACGCTGGGGCTCGACCCGAACCGCTGTCCGCGCGCCAGCGTCATCATCATCACCGACCTCATCCGCCTGTACCCGGCCGAGATGTACGAGAAGGGCATGTCGGTCATCACCGCGTCGGTCATCCGCAACCACCCGAACGCGCTGAGCCCGCGCATCAAGAGCCTGAACTACCTGAACAACATCCTCGCCAAGATCGAGGCGATCGACGCCGGCGTGCCCGAGGCGATCATGTTGAACGCCGAAGGCTATGTCGCCGAGTGCCCCGCCGACAACTTCTTCGTCGTCCGCGACGGCGCCGTCTCCACCCCGCCCGCCAGCGATGGCGCGCTCGAGGGCGTGACGCGGTCTGTCATCATGAAGCTTTGCGAGGCCAGCTTTATCCCCATCCGCGAGTGCCGGCTCGAACGCCACGACCTGTACATCGCCGATGAATGTTTTCTGACGGGCACCGCCGCTGAGGTCATTCCCGTTACCAAGATTGACGGTCGCCCGATCGGAACCGGCGAACCCGGACCCGTCACCCGGAAATTGCTCGAAGCGTTCCACAAGTTTGTTAGACTTGTCGAAGCGTAACGACGGTGGGCGACCACGGGCGCGAGCCCGTGCGCCTTCTTCTGCTTCAAAACGCTGGATCGCGCGCGTATCTGCATTGACGCGAGCCACCGCGCGCGTAACACGCTGTTTTCGACGGCAAAGGATTGCCATGCCCGGTGAAACCGAATTACATCGGACCCTTAAGAAAGAGGCCTGTCGCTGGTTGTTCGGCGCGGGGTATCAGTGCGTCGCCGCGGAGGTGAAGCTGAGGCCGCTGGGCATCATCGACGCGGTGGGGTGCGGGACGTTTCGCCCGTATCACAATCATCACGGGAATCGGCACGAAGTGCATCAGACGTGTTTCATCGAGTGCAAGGCGTCGCGCGCGGATTTCCTTCGCGATCTCACGGCTGACGGGCAGATGACGCTGTGCATGCTGGAGCGACAGCACAATCGAAAACGGCGTTTGCGAGGGAAGGTTCGGCAGACCGTCGGGCTCGGCAAATTCGCGGCCTGCATGATGCAGCCGATGGCGAACCTGCACTACATCCTCGCGCCGGCGGGCATCGTCAAGAAGGCCGACGTGCCGCCTCGCTGGGGGTTGATGACGACCGGCCCGGGCGGGATCAGCGTGGTGGTGCGCGCGACGTGGCAGGAGATGGCGGCGGGGCAGTTCGTCGAGAGCGCGATCGCGCGCCGCCTCACCGGCGACATCTTCCGCGCCGACGACCGCGCGATCGTCAGCATCAATCGTGACCTCATGAAGCAACAACAGGCGCTCGCCGAACGCATCCGCCAGCTTCGCCCGTTCGCCCCCTCTGCGTTCCCGGCGGAGCTGTTCGACCAGCCGCAGGGTGAAACGACGCCGGAAAAAGCGCAATGATTATTATATCAGTTCGGGTGAAGCCGATATGATAATCGCATTGTGGCGGCTGGCGGGAACGGCGGGTTATGCCGCTTCGCTCTTGCGGGATTTAGACGGGTAATGTCGCGCGATGGCGCGTTCGACCTGCGTAGGACTTGCGAGCACGAAGATCGCGCGTTCGGCGATCTGTTTCTGCACCTGTTGTCGGGTGATATCGTCGAGTCGCCGGTCGCTGGCGAGGACGATTTCGTGGTCGCTTACGCGCACGGGGATCAGCCGCAGGTGACGCACGACGGTCGCGGGAACGTGGTGCAGCGCCTGCGTATCAACCCCGGTCTGATCGAGGTCGATCTCGGCGTCGCCTTCCTCGAGTTGCCTGATCCACGCTTTCCAAATGTGTTCTGGTTGAACCATGCCCAACGCCATCGCCGCATCGCCGAAGCGCTGGCGCGTCGACTTCTGTTCCTGGAGGATGTCCTCCACGTCGTGGTCGCTTAGCGGGACGATCTGGCTTAACAACTGTCCGATCTTATGGTGCATTTCTCTTACCTCTTTCTGGCGTCGTGACTTGCGTCAGTTCAGACCCTACGATGCACCCGTTCGCGGGCCAGTCGGTATCCAAAGGAATTTGCGACGCAGCCCGATTTGGTGGCAAACTTTGACGTCTGTAGGGAGTACGCGTGCGGATCGTGACCTATAACATTCTCGACGGCGGCGTGGGCCGGGCGGACCCGATCGGCGAGGTGCTCGAAGCGCAGGACGCCGACGTAGTGGTGCTGGTGGAGGCCGACGATGACTACGTCATCGATCGGACCGCCAAGCGGCTGAAAATGGACGTCGTCGCCGCCCAGGGCAGCGGGCACGCGGTCGCGATCCTCAGCCGGTGGACGATCGTGCAGACCGTCAACCATGCGCCGACGCATCCCGCCGCGCCGCGTTCCATCTGCGAGGCGGTCATCCGCACGCCCGCCGGCGTGGAAGTGCCGGTCATCGGCCTGCACCTGCACGCCCGCGCGTTCGAGGCCGACGAGACGATCCGCCAGCGCGAGATGGCGTGGGGGTGGGGCGG